>JAVLCL010000070.1:0-10087 GCA_031580825.1 Halothece sp. Uz-M2-17 | reverse complement strand
AATTCGGATTCCGTTTCCGCCTAATTTTGAACCAGTGGAACTGTTTTCTGGTTGGGAGGTAAGCCATCATCTTTTTGGAACCACTGGACCGGCGAAGTTTCATCTTTTAGGAACAGACGAACAAGGGCGCGATCAATTTTCTCGTCTTGTTCATGGGGGAAGAATTAGTTTATTTATTGGTTTATTTGGCATTGCAATTTCTTTTCCCTTAGGAATGATATTTGGGGGAATTTCCGGTTACTTTGGGGGCTGGATTGATGCAGTTGTCATGCGCTTTGTGGAAGTTTTAATGACAATTCCAACCATTTACTTATTAGTGGCTTTAGCAGCAGTTTTACCAGCTAGTTTAACCAGTTCACAACGATTTTTGCTCATTATTGTGATTACCTCTTTTGTCAGTTGGTCAGGATTAGCGCGAGTGATTCGGGGACAAGTTTTATCCATTAAAGAACGAGAATTTGTGGAAGCAGCCCGGGCTTTAGGAGGGAATTCTTTCTATATTATTGTGCGCCATATTTTACCCCAAACTGCTACTTATATCATTATTTCGGCAACCCTTGCTGTTCCTAGTTTTATCTTAGCGGAATCGGTTTTAAGTTTAATTGGTTTGGGAATTCAACAGCCTGATCCGTCTTGGGGAAACTTACTTTCAGTGGCGACAAATGCTTCAGTTTTGGTCTTACAACCTTGGCTTGTCTGGCCCCCAGCAATTATGATTATTTTAACAGTTTTAGCCTTTAATTTATTGGGTGATGGCTTAAGGGATGCTCTCGATCCACGTTAGAATATAAGTTGCTCACCCTCTAAATCTATAATGATGCGTAATTTTTTTAAGCAACTTTTTGCCACCTTAGTTGGTAGTTTTCTCGGATTAGTATTATTTTCTATAATCGGAACAGGTAGTTTATTTATTCTGTTATTACTGATAGGAAATCGCGCCCAAGAGCCACAGCTTACTTCTGATTCAATCCTTGTTTTTGATCTATCTAAGCCGATTCAAGATACGAATCCCCCCCTTAGTTTTGCTGAGAGCTTATTGCAAGAAGAAGTTCGTCCTTTGACAGTGCAAAAAGTTTTAAGTTCCTTAGAAAAAGCAGAAACAGATAGTAAGATTAAAGGAATTTTACTAGATGGCAGTAAAGGACAAACAACGACCGGTTATGCCGTATTGAAAGAAATTCGTCAGGGATTAGCTGACTTTAAAGCAAGTGGGAAAACGGTGATTGCTTATGATCTCACGTTTAATGAAAGAGAATATTATCTTGCTTCAGTTGCAGATGAAGTGATTATTAACCCACTGGGAAATTTAGAAATGAATGGGTTACAGTCTGAACAAACCTTTTTTGCAGGTGCGTTTGAAAAATATGGCGTTGGGATTCAAGTTGTGCGTGTGGGAGAGTATAAGTCAGCGGTTGAACCCTTTATTCGTCAAGATTTTAGCGAAGAGAATAGAGAACAAACCACAGCCCTTTTAGATGATCTTTGGGGTGAATTTTTAAGTGGGGTTGCAGAAGCCAGAGAGATGAGTGTGAATGATGTGCAACAGATTGCAGATCAAGAGGGATTCTTATTAGCAAAAGAAGCCCAAGAGCTCGGGTTAGTTGATCGTGTGGCTTATGAGGATGAAGTGAAAGAACAGCTTCAATCTTTAAGCGGAAGTACAGAAGATGAAGATGCTTTTCCTAATATTTCGATCGCGCGATATAGTGAGGTTCAAAAAGGCGATACAACAGAAACGGTTTCTGAAAATAAAATTGCTGTTCTTTATGCCCAAGGCAGTATTGTTAATGGTGAGGGAACCTTAGATAATATTGGCAGCGATCGCGTCAGTGAACAAATCCGAAAACTACGAGAAGATGAGGATGTAAAAGCAGTTGTTTTGCGTATTAATAGTCCAGGCGGAAGTGCAACTGCATCCGATATTATTTTACGAGAATTGCAATTAACCCAAGAGGAAAAACCGGTGATTGTTTCTATGGGAAATGTCGCTGCATCAGGAGGGTATTGGATTGCTTTAGGCGGAAATCGCATTTTTGCCCAACCCAATACAATTACAGGTTCCATTGGGGTTTTTGGTGTATTACCCAATATTCAAGAACTAGCGAATGAAAATGGGATTACTTGGGATGATGTGGCAACAGGAGAGTTAGCCGGATTAAATACAATTTCTCGACCAAAAACTGAGCAAGAGTTAGCGGTTTATCAAGATGTTGTTAATCATATTTATGATGAATTTTTAACAAAAGTCTCAGCAGCCAGAGATTTGCCAAAAGAGGAAGTGGCAGAAATTGCACAAGGTCGGGTTTGGTCAGGAGAAGATGCCAAAGCGATTGGGTTAGTGGATGAATTAGGCGGTTTACAAAGCGCGATCGCGCACGCAGCGCAAACAGCAGAATTAGGAGATAACTGGGAACTGCAACAATATCCAAAAACGAGTCTTTTTGAGGAACAGTTTTTAAAACGCCTCACCGGAGAAACTCGTCTCACCCGCACTCCAGACAACCTCATTGATAGCCGTTTAAAACAATTACGCACAGCTTGGGAGGAATTTCGTGTCCTTAATGATCCCAACCAAGCCTATGCCCGTCTTCCTTTTGAATTTTGGGTGGAATAACCTGAATCCCATTGGCTCATGAGATCAGGATTGAAATCTTCTGATCTCATCTTGGAATAGAATCTCTCTATTGCCGATCGCGCTTACTTTCCACACTTTTGCCAATTCCCTGTAAGATTCCTCGTCCGATTAAGCCGATTCCACGTCCAATCACTTGTGTTAACAAATATACTACTGCTTGTCCCACAACCCCAAACACAGCCCGAAACCGTGGCGCGATCGCATCCCGTAATTCTAAGACAATCGTCACTGCTAAGCGAATCCCTTCTAACTGTTCTAACTCTTCTTTTCGAGGGGCGTAGATAGAGACCGTTTGAATGCGATTACCCCGTAAAACGAAGAATTCTTGACGACTTTCAAAGATTATTTTTGGTTCTTGGAAATAGTAAGTTTGGCGATATTGCCAAGATAATTCATTGCGAAAACGAGCAATTTCCCGAGAAGAGCGATATTCATCGGCATAAAGTGAATTTTTAACGGTTTCTTGTTCTCCGAACTGATTTAAAATCACTTGCATGACTGCATTTGCCACAGTAATAATTAAATTATGGAGTAACATTTCAGCACGGGCTTGTGCTTCTGGAGATTCTGGACGATAAGAGACCTGATCAATTTTTAACGGTTCTTGATAGAGTAAATAAGCAAGGAGAGCCGTTACATCAGGTAATTTATTTAATCGCATTGCTTCTACAACAGGGGCTTCTCGCATCACAAATTCAACAATTGAACCGGCTGCTGGAAATTCTGAGAGGGCGACATATTTACTAATCCAGCGTGTGAGACAAGTTTGCCATAATTCTCGCAGTAGCAGTGATCGTCGTTCAGGTAAATCTTCTAAGGATAAATGCACAAAGTCTAATTGAGTTAAGATTTCCTGAAATTCTTGAACGACTAAATAGAATAATTCTCGCTTTTTTTCAGGATTTAAAATATCAATTTCTAGGGTATATTTTGTGTTATTAACAATCCCTAATTGAATTTTGCCTAAAGTAGTTTGTAGTAAAGTCTCACTAAGAGAAGTGGGTAAGCAAGTTAATAAGGGTGGAGTTTCGATTTCAGAAGCAGTGTTCTCCTCAGTTTCGTCTGTTTCTTCACTCACGACAACAACTTCTACCGGTAAAAGTTGCTTGATAATCCATTGAGCCGTTTTTAATTCTCGGCGTACGCCTGTCCAAAATAACCAATCAAAATTAGAAAGCTCTTCTTTTTCTAAAATTGCTTCCACTTGCGCTAAATTTCGTTCAATTTCTGCTAATCCCGTTTCTCTTTGTCGCGTTAGCCAGCGTGGTGGAGTGGTTGGTTGCGGTGGCGAGGTAGCAGGGGGAAGTTGACGAACGGAATCATTAACTGTTGCTTGTTGCCAATAGAGTTCCCCTCGGGCGACTTGTTGGAGAGCACGAACTAATTGATCAAGGGGGGTACGCTTGCGGCAATACCCTTCAATCCCTAAGTTTCGCAGCGATCGCAGCACGGAATCCGCAGTAACCGTGGTCAGTAAAAATAATGGTAAGTTGGGATAATTCTGTTTCAGTTCCCGACAAAATTCGATCCCCAGTCGGGTGTTTTCCTCAGGCGTGAGATCAATATCTAAAACAAGGATATCGGGAAGTGAGGTGAGGGTATTAAGTTGGTTTCGGGCTTGTTCTAGAGTTTGGGCTTGAGCGATAATGTTAATATCTTCTCGAGAAGTAAGGACTTTGGCAAGTCCCTCAGAGAAGACAAGATCAGCATCAAGCAGAAAAATTTGAATCGCGCGATCGCTCACAACAAAGAAGATAAAATCCTAGCTAAATCGCAGCAATTTTAACACAGGAATTTATGAAGGAATCACATTGGCACGTTTCTCTTGCAGATACGAAAGCGACACAAGAATTAGGAAAACTGTTTGCAACATTTCTTCCCGCTAATAGTGTGGTTTTACTCTTTGGTGATTTGGGTGCAGGGAAAACGACGTTTGTGCAAGGATTAGGAGAAGGATTAGGCATTACCACACCGATTGTTAGTCCGACGTTTACCTTGGTCAATGAGTATCTAGAAGGGAAAATGCCTCTGTATCATCTCGATTTATATCGCTTAGAAAATGACAGCGCGATCGCGCAACTCTTTCCGGAAACCTATTGGGAAGGGAAGGAAGTCGCCTCGGGTATTACAGCAATTGAATGGGCGGAAAGACTCCCTTATTTTCCTTCCGCTTATCTGCAAGTGAAGTTATTAAAAACGGATTCCTCTCGCCAAGCGATGATCGAAGTGATTAATGATTCGTTATAGTGCTACGCGCTGGAACAACGATTTCTTAGTTCAACCAAGAGTTTAGTAAAATCGGGTGGTAACGGCGCGATCGCGCTAATGGTCTCCTCGGTGATAGGATGCGTTAAAGTGAGCTTTCTGGCGTGAAGCACTTGTCCGGATAAGTTCACCCCAAGGGAATGCCCAGAACTATACATGGGATCGCCGACAATGGGATGTCCCATCGCTGCACAGTGAACGCGAATTTGGTGGGTGCGTCCAGTTTCTAATTGAAACGCTAGCAGACTATAATTGCCTAGACGTTCTTCTAATTGCCAATGGGTGATTGCAGTACGCCCCCCTTTTTCGACAGGAACCACTGCCATTTTTTTGCGATCAACCCGATGGCGACCAATGGGCTGATCAATAGTTCCCTCTACGCCTTTCGGAACGCCGTAAATAAGCCCTAAATACTCTCTCTTTGCACTTTTGACCTGAATTTGTTTTTGTAAGTGCTGATGGGCAAAATCGTTTTTCGCCACGACGATCGCGCCGGTGGTATCTTTATCCAGACGATGGACAATTCCCGGACGCTCGACCCCACCAATTCCGGCTAAATGGTCACAGTGAGCAAGGAGGGCATTGACTAAAGTGCCGGTTTGGTGTCCAGGGGCGGGATGAACCACTAAACCGGCAGGCTTGTTAATAATAATCAAATGTTCATCTTCATAGAGAATATCAAGAGGAATTGCTTCCGGTTCCACCGCAAGCGGTTGCAAGGGAGGAACAGAGAGAATTAGACGATCTCCTGCTTGAATCCCTTGCTTTTTATTGGTGCAGATCTCCTCATTGACTTGCACATTCCCCTCTTCAATGAGCTTTTGCAGGCGAGAACGAGAAAAATCGGGGAAGGCTTCAGCGAGGGCGCGATCAAGCCGTTGTTTCCCCTGCGCGATCGTCTCAAAGACGCTGGCGACTTTTTGCGTTTCAGAGTCAGACAATTATTTTTTCGATGAACTGGTGTATTCTTCTTGGGTTTGGGAATCTGTTGTTGAAGATCCAGCTACAGCGCGTTCCAATCGCAGTTTTTCCATATAAACTTGCAGATCATCCCCCACTTTCCCCGCTAGTAAGAAACAGCCTAGGAGGTTAGGAACCGACATTGCAATCAGCATCATATCGCTGAAGTCGAGAACAATGCCTAATTCAATGACAGAGCCGAGAAAAACAAAGACAATGAAAATAACCTTGTAAAGGAGGGTGCTGGCTTCTCCAAACAGATACATCCAAGCCTGTTCTCCATAGTAGCTCCAAGAAACAATATTGGAAAAAGCAAACAAAATAACCGCAATCGCAAGAACAACGGGGAACCATTCGACAACGGTTCCAAAGGCAGCAGCCGTGAGTTGAATCCCTGATGCTTCCCCACTGGCAAAACTTTTGTAAACGCCGGTGATAACAATAGAAATTGCTGTCAGGTTACAGATGATTAAAGTATCAACTAAGGGTTCAATGGAAGCAACAATCCCTTCTCGCACCGGTTGATCATTGCGAGTTGCAGAGTGCGCGATCGCCGCGGAACCAATTCCCGCCCCATTAGAAAAGGCAGCGCGACGAAAGCCTTGCACAATTACGCCCACTAATCCCCCTTGAATTGCGGTCGGAGAAAACGCCCCTTTGAAAATAATGACAACTGCTTCAGGAATAACTTGCCAATTGCTCAGAATAATCCACAGACAACCGGTAATGTAAAACAAGACCACAATCGGCACTAAACGACTGGTAACAACACCAATACGACTAATTCCGCCAATAATGACGATGCCCACCAGTGAAGCCATAATCAGCCCATAAAACCAACTGCGTTCCGCGATAAAGGGAAGAACTCCCGCCAGGGCTGCATAAGACTGATTTGCTTGGAACATATTCCCCGCCCCAAAAGTTCCTAAGACACAGAGAATGGCAAACAAAATTCCGAGAACAGTTCCTAAAGGGCGTAACCCCAGTTCTGAAAGTCCTCCCGAAAGATAATACATGGGACCCCCAGCGACACTCCCATCCGGTTTGACTTGCCGATATTTTTGTCCGAGGGTACATTCGACAAACTTACTGGACATTCCTAAAAAACCAGCAATGCTCATCCACACTACTGCACCTGGACCGCCCATTTGAATGGCAATGGCTGATCCGGCAATACTACCTAAACCCACCGTAGCGGATAACGCTGTGGAAGCAGCTTGAAAAGGTGAGACTTCCCCTTCTTGGTCCTCATCATCTCCACTACTGCTTTGATATTTACCGGATAAAACTGCAAGGGCATGACTAAACCCTCTGAGGTTAATAAATCCCATGCGGAAGGTAAAATAAACCCCGCCAATAATCAACCAGAGGACGATAATGGGCATCCCAAAAATAGGATAGAAGAAAATGGCTTTTAAGATGGTAACAAAATCAGCAAAGGCTTGATTTAATTGAACGAAGATGCTGAGTTTTTCTGATGCTGCCACCAGTAATCCATTGATTTGTTCAGATGAGATTGGAAATAGATTCATCATAAGATTTACTTTTAGTTGATGGTTCACGACTCATTTTTTCTAGTTTTTTTTCTTTTATGAGGAACATTTTTGTCTTTGGTGATTCGTGTGGAAATGCGATCTGAAATATCTGTTCTTATTCTTAAGAGAATGACCCAGCAACGCATAATATCCACTCACTGACACTGTCCCTCCACGAACCGAGAAACCCTATATTGCAAATGAGAAGGAAACAATCTTGCCTATTATCTCTTATTACTTCTCGGTTGTCTATTTACTTTCACCCCCAAGACTGATATTTGCGATATAACCATCTTAAAAGCTGAAGGAGAGTTAAAAGTGTCTCCCATTTTTGCTGTAACAATTCATACTTTTTACGGAGTGTTAGCGTTTGATACTCACTTTGTCGCACGTTGAATTGCGTTAACTGAAGCAGCAAAGGCACTCTTTTTTCAAGATTTTCTAGTGTATCAGCAAGTTGAGTTAAGTAACGTTTTAGGTTTAAAATGCGCCAAAATAAATAGCAATTAAGAATAAAAATTAGACTGTTGCAAGTTAATACAAAGATGAACATTATTGAGGATAATTCTTGACTGGTTATTGGGAGAGATTGCTATTTTTAACCACTCCCAATAACGAGTACACCCAGATTAAGGAAGGGTTGAGGCTTAACGGTGCTGAGTGCCTAGCCCATAGGATTAACGGGTGGCTGTTGCCCGTTCTTTTTGCGCTAAAACATAATCAGGGATACAGTTTTCTGCCATATACGCATGATAGTTTTCCACTGCGCGATCGCGCTGAGATTGACTCCAACCGCAATGGCTTTGTAAAACATCACCGACAACCGATAACACATCTAAACCATAATTGCACTGCATGGCAATGGTAGTCCGACGGCGCAAAATATCAACCAACGTTTGCGCTGATTCAAACCGCACCGCATAGACAATTTGGGCTTTAATATCCGGTAATTTTGAGGTAATCGGTTCCGCCAGTTCAGGGGATTTATCAATTAATTTTAAAACTTCGACGGCTCTGGCTCCATAAAGGGTAAACAGATGGTCTAATGTTTTTAAGGGAACGCGATCGCGGTAGGTTTGCACAGCTTCGGTTACTCGTTCATCACTGGGGACGACAGCACCGGGGAAAGGGAGGTTTAAAGTGGGACAAGCTGGGAGATTACGTTTTTGCTTTTTGCCAACGATTTCTACTAATTCTTCCGCGACATGACGGAATGTGGTTAACTTACCCCCAATCAGAGAAATCAAGTTCTTCACTCCTTCTGAGCCATGATCGTAAATAATATGTTTACGAGTGACACTACCCGGTTTTTGTCCTTCCGCATAGGGTAACGGACGAACCCCAGAATAAGTAAACGTCACATCATCACGGGTTAGTTGTGCACTGGGAATGATTAAGTTGGTTTCTCGCAATAAATAATCTATTTCGTCATTATCGGCTTTCACTTGGTCTAAACTGCCTGCAAAGCGTAAATCCGTTGTTCCAATAAGATACATTCCCAACCAAGGGACAATAAAGAAGGGACGACCATCGGACTTCGCTTCCACATAAAGGGCAGTATCGGGCGCACCGGAGAAAGGAGGAACAACAATATGACTGCCTTTTGTCCCACCAATTTTTGGTTTTTGTCCAATCGGAGAGGATTGCTGATTGGTTTCTCCTCTTTGACACACTTGATCCACCCAAGGACCCGTGGTGTTAATAATAACCGCTTCGTTGCTTCCCTGAACCGTAAAAGACTCCCCGGTCAGCTTATCTTCGCATTCTAACTGGGTAATTTGATCGCCCTGGCGAACTAACCCTGTCACTTCGGCATAATTCAAACAAGTGGCTCCCGCTTCTTCTGCTGCAATGATATTTTCTAAACAGAGACGTTCAGCATAAACTGCTTGTCCATCATAATATTGTGCTCCACCTTTTAAACCGTCTTGGTCTAAATAGCGAAAGAGTTGATGGAATTTTGCTTTCGGTAACATCCGATGAGAGGGCAAAGTTTTGTCAAAGCTAAAGATATCATAGAGCAGCATTCCCGCACTAATTTTCCAATAGGGGCGCGATCGATCCCCATAAACGGGGACAGTTAACATCAAGGGACTCACCAAGTGGGGTGCAGTTCTCAGTAAGACTTCTCTTTCTCTTAAAGACTCTCGCACCAGTGAAAACTCAAAATATTCCAGATAGCGTAACCCCCCATGAACGAGGCGCGTTGACCAGCTAGAGGTTCCCCCAGCATAATCGCCTTTTTCCAGCAAAATCGTTTTAATTCCTCTCAGGGCTGCATCACGGGCAGTTGCTGCACCATTAACGCCACCGCCGATAATAATCAGGTCATAGTCGGTGTTTTGAATGGTTGAAAAATCTCGCATTCGATTTCATATCCTTGAGTGACTATTCCCTCAGTTTAGGTGACCACTTTTAATCTCTCAGCTTTCCCAAGAGAGAAATTCGTTGATCAGTGACCCTTTCCACCCAAGGCGATCTGCAGCAAGGTAAAATAAGCCTTGCTTGAATCTAGCCTGTAAAATGAAAATATCTCTTCTCTCAGTTTGGATCAACTTTCTTTCTCTTCTCCCAGGAACGCTTTTAACCCTGCTGACCATTGCCGTTGCTTTTTTACGTTTTTATGATGAACAAGATTTCACAATCCTCGGACAAATTACCGAACCCCGACTCTGGAGTAACCGACTCACCG
>JAVLCL010000617.1:0-1548 GCA_031580825.1 Halothece sp. Uz-M2-17 | reverse complement strand
ATTTGAGGAACAGCAAACAGAAAATGTAGCAGAAAATCTCCGTTTAAGATTAACTACCCCAAGTTTACCAAAACTACCTAGCTTATCAGCAGAAGATCGATATTTGTTACATTCTTTGTTACTCCATGGCAAAATAACACGCTCCTCTCTTGCCATTAGTTTAGGAGTAAAAGAAGAAACGATTCAAGCCAGAATTCAACTATTATTACGAGATCATTTAATTCAAATAGAAAATCAATTCCTCAGTGTAACCCCTCTTTACTATCCTAAAATTAAACAAGAATTGAGTCAAAATAATTTTTTAATTGGAGAAGATGAATAATGTTAAAAGTAATTTCTCTTCATCTGCTCGCCCAATCAAAAATGAATCAGCAATTATCTGAAGATTTATTTACAGAATTCACATGGGGAAAACTTCTGGTAGCAGTATTAACGCTTTTAATCAGTTATGCAATCTTAGTCTCAATTCAGTTTATAACCACTTGGATCTCAGAACAAGTTCCTCGACGCTATCGGCTACTGATTAAACAATCTGTCCCTTTTTGGAAAGGATTCGTTTTAATTATTACAGTTAGTTATTTAATTCATTTATTTTTGAACTTATCTGGACAGAACTTACTCGCCCTAACGGGAACGATCGCGCTCACTTTAGGCTTTGCTTTTAAAGATTATACAACAGCGATTATTGCCGGAATAGTTGCTCTTTTTGAAGCCCCTTATCGAGTCGGCGATCGCGTTAAGATTGGAGAAGAGTATGGAGAAGTTACTGACTTTGGTTTAAGAGGAATTCGGATCAAAACTCCCGATGATAATTTGATTACAATTCCCCACAGTAAAATTCTGACAGAAGCGATTTCTAATAGTAATAGTGGACAGCTAGAAGCGCAGGTTGTTACAGATTTTTATTGCGACCATGATGTTGATTTAGAAGTGGTCATTGATATCCTCTACCAAGCAGCATATAGTAGTAAATATACCCAGTTAAAATTGCCAATTACAGTGGTTATTTCGGAAGAGTTATGGGGAACTCACTTTAAATTAAAATCTTATCCCATGGATGCACGAGACGAATTTATTTATCAAACTGATTTAATCCGTCGTAGTAAGCAAGCATTCAAAGTGAAAGGGATTCAATATCCATCTGGGCTATCCACAATTGACACAATAGAATGAATCATGAATAATAACCTCATTGTTTGTGTTACGAACAGATAATAATGAAAAAGAAAGTGGGTTTAGCCTTAGGAAGTGGTGGTGCGAGAGGTTGGGCACATATTGGTGCAATTCGCGCGTTAGAAGAAGCAGGAATAGAGGTTGATTACCTTGCAGGAACCAGTATTGGAGCGTTTGTTGGTGGTATTTACGCAGTGAACCAACTCCAAGAATTAGAAGCCTTTGTTAAAGAAATTGACTGGAAGATTATTGTTTCTTTGTTAGATGTCGAGTTTCCCACGCGAGGCTTACTCGATGGCGATAAAATTTATGATTTAATTTATAGTCATGTTCTCGATTGTCATTTAGAAGAAACGAATATTCCGTTTCACTGCG
>JAVLCL010000069.1:0-10131 GCA_031580825.1 Halothece sp. Uz-M2-17 | reverse complement strand
CGCGATCGCGTTCAGTTTTTGAATCAAAATAATACTTTAGGCAAATTAACAATTACCCCAACTTCTGAATTAATTATTCCCTCTAGCGTAGAAATTACAACAGAAACTCATACCACCCTCAACCTCAATTATTTTTGGACAGAACCGCTAGAAAAAATTAATATTAAATATGATCTATTTCCGACTAATTTAGGGATGGGATTACCCAGTTTACCCACTGCTCACTGTTTAGCGACGATTCGCTGGCAAAATAACACGAAAACTCATATTTTTAATGCAACGAATAAACAATTAACCCTTGCTCTAAACTTTCCCAAAAATGGGGTTGCTTTACCTTTCTTGGAAGGAGCGCAAGGAGGACTGATTGCAATCTTAGGAGCCTTAATTTGGGGTGGATTTCACGCCCTTTCTCCCGGACATGGCAAAACGATGATCAGTGCTTATTTAGTGGGAACAAAAGCCACTTTAAAACAAGCTGTCGTCTTAGGATTAACCACAACCATTACTCATACCATTGGTGTTTTTATCTTTGGTTTGATTGCTTGGTTTGCGTCCCAATATATTTTACCGGAACAACTATCACCGTGGTTAAGTTTAGTGTCTGGAGTCATTATTTTCACAATTGGCTTTAATTTAATTCGCAAAAGATGGCACGAATTGAAACATCATCATCACCATCACCACCATCACCATGAAGTCACATCCGCTTCTTGGCAAGACATTTTTGCTTTAGGAATCTCTGGTGGATTAGTCCCTTGTCCGGCTGCTTTAGTCTTATTATTAAGTACGATCGCGCTGGGACAAATTCAATACGGATTAATGTTAGTTTTGGTTTTTAGTATTGGCTTAGCCGTTACTTTAATCAGTTTAGGAGCCTTATTTATTTACGGAAAACAGCAATTCCAAAAGTTCCCCCAAGCAAAATTGGGGTTACAAAACCTTCCCATTCTCGGCGCGATCGCGATTACTTTTATCGGAATACTAATTACAGGAAATGCCCTGTGGACACTTATTTAAGAACCAAACTTTTTCGGTTTAATAAAAATCCATGCATTCCCAGTGCTTTGGCTGCTTCATAATCTTCCCGACGACTATCACCAATATGCCACGTTTGTTCCGGTGAAACTTGATAGAGCGCGATCGCGCTTTGGAAGATTTTCGGATCAGGTTTAGCTGCACCCACTTCGGAAGAAATGGTGATAGTTGTAAAAAAAGAATCTAGTTGGAGGGCATTTAAAACCCGATAGAGACGAGAATCAAAATTAGAAATCACACCCAATTGGATTCCTTGATCGCGCCAACGTTGCAAACAAGGAATCACATCAGAATATAACTCCCACGGATTCGCTGTCGCAAAATGATTATAAAGCCGAGTAAAAAAGATATCGAAATCTAAAAATTTATGGGCGACCCCAACATCCTCAAAAGTGCGATAAGTTACATCTCGCCACCATTGAAACTCTGCTTTTGGCAGTTGAGAAGCTGGAACTCCCGAAAAGGTGGGTGGGGGAGCATTTTTAAACATTTTATAAAATGCCGTATCGAGTGCATCTGTAGAAGCAAGAACGCCAAAACTCCGCGCGATCGCGCTATAAACTTCGCCCACACTTCCTTTGACCCCAAATAAGGTTCCCACCGCATCGAGAAAAATAACCTCTGGTTTTAACATACTAGACGTTCGATAATAACTTAGAGAGTGGTTGTGTAATCCAATTTGAGCCAACGGTTAACTGATGTTCTGGTGTCGGCATCCGTGACAGATAAGCCAGACGACGACCTAAATAGGCAACCATCCCATCGAGTTTTACCCCTTGGGCAGTTAACGTTGCATTGTCTGTTCCCAAAACAAGCATTTCGCCAAGATTGTAATATTTGAACGGAAGCAAAGGACGACCCGTAATCGTAGCCCAAAGATTCCAAGCACAGTAATCTGACTGTTGAAACGCCACTTGCGCAGTTGCGGGAACCACTTTCCCCGTTCCATCTTGACAAAAAGCAAGATCACCTAAGGCAAAAATTTCCGGATGTCCTTCCACTTGCAACGTTGGCTCTACTTTTATCTTACCCGTTTCATGGTGAGGAATCTCTAAACTTTTAACCAATTCTGAAACAGTTGTTCCCACAGTCCAAGCCACAATATCAACCGGAATTGAATCACTTTGTCCTTTATACAGTAACGTGATTTCATCTGCCGTTATCCGTTCAACAGTGGTTTCCGTATCCATCCAAATGTCTCGATCCACAAGGGCTTTACGAGCCGTTTCGCGGTTAAAATCAGGGGAGGTTTTGAGAATAAGCTCTCCTCGTTCAATAATCCGAATCCGAGCGCGATCTCCCACGCGATCGCGCAATTTACAGGCTAATTCCACCCCACTGTAACCTCCGCCAACAATGGCAATGCGAATTTTATCGCGATCGCTGTTTTCTAAAGTCCGTAGTTTTTCTTCTAATTGATAAGCATCTTTTAAACTGTGAAAGGGAAACGCAAATTCTCTTGCCCCCGGTACCATTTCCATGGGAGTTTTTCCGCCCATGGCTAATACTACAGAGTCATAATTCAGTGATGGTTGATCGGCAATTTGGACTTGTTGTGTCTCAACATTAATATCCGTAACTTTCCCCTGAATAAACTCAATCTTCGTATCCGCTAAAATTTCTGAAAAGGGCGGAGCAATTTCCCAAGTTTGTAATTCACTCGTGAGTAATTCATAAAGGAGTGGGGTAAATAAAAATCGATCGCGCTGATCGACTAACGTAATTTCTGGGACACCCTGATGATCCCAAGGGAGTTGACTGAGGCGTAAAGCTGTGTACAAGCCACCAAATCCTCCCCCTAAAATACAGATGCGGTGTTTCGATTCCTTCATTGCTTTCTTAGAGACCCGTTTGCACCAATTGTAACGTTCTTTAAAGCAGTTATAGCACTAGGCAACAGGCAATTTGCCCCAGGCAATAGTAAGGTATAGGTGAGTTTCAACATTTTGGAATGTCCTAACCTGAATTTGTAGTGCTATACCAGTCATTAAGAGGGGAGGACTCTGTTGAGGTCAGATATTTTGCCCAGCCACTGCAACAACGCAGACTCTAATTTTCAGGAGAGGGTAGATCCGAAGGATCGCGCATCGGTTTTGATCGCAGTTTTTCTTGAAATTGATCTAAAGATTGTTGTACTTCTGGGAAAAACCAATATGCCATTCCCATCCCTCCAATCACCAATCCTAAAATCAATAAAAGTATGAGCACCCCTGGGGGTTTGTCTGCTTGGCGGGTTGCTGTTGCTTCCGGTTCCCGACTGCTTTGAATCTGTGTTAGTTCAGGTATATGAACCGGTAATTTCTGATTATCTTCAAGGTCAGATACAGAACATTTCAACAAAGACACCGTAACATTGTCGTGTCCATTCAAGTTATTAGCTAATGCAACCAATCGTTGCGCCACTGTATTGAGATCTTTTCCTTCTTCTAATACAGGTAAAATTTCCACTTCCCAGTATTGTTCCACTAAATCATTATCACTGAGTCCATCAGAACAAAGTAAAAAAACAGAATTTTCATCAAGGATCAAATGTTGCGTCGTGGGATGTAATAGTTTAGAAGAACTCATTCCCAACGCCTGAATTAAACTCCCTGCTGCGGGTTGTTGTAGGGCTTCGCGATAGAGTAAATGACCTAAACGGGTTTGCCGAGAAGCGAGATCATCATCAAGCGTCAATTGATAACAACCATGAGCAGTAATCCAATAAGCTCTAGAATCTCCGACATGACTCACATACAATTGATGATTATTTCCTAACGCCATCACCAGCGTTGTTCCCATGCGTTCTTGGGCTTTGCGGTTCTCAGCATCATTTTGATCGCAAATGATGTCATTGACGGTACTAACCGCTTGCTCAATTTGTTCAGTTAAGACTTCTCGTTTTGGAGAAAGATCGAGGAGGTTTTGGAATTCTTGACGTAAATGATCAATGGTTAATTGAGACGCAACTTCTCCCCCTTGATGTCCTCCCACCCCATCACAAACAATGGCTAAGGCTTGGTGAGGGGAAGAAGAGTCGCGAGTTTCTTCTTTTTGATAATAAGCATCTTCGTTATGAGAACGACTCGGACCCGCATCAGTTGTTGTTGCGACTTGAAAGATAACTGATTGCGATCGCGCCGTTTCTTCTAAAGCCTCTTCTAGTAAATCGCTTAATTCTTCACTGTTTTCTAACTGTCCTTTTTGCAAACGCTGACAAATACTTTGTAAAAAGGGCTGAATTTTCGGATCGGCATCGCTTAACCAATTCGACCACAGTTTTCCTAAATCCTTGAGTGTTATCGTTGTCCGATTTGTTTCTAATTCTTGTAGCTGAACAACAGAACCATTCACTCGTAATAATTCAGGAGTGACTAAAGTCTGAGCAACTCCTTGCACTTGTAGCGGTTGCCACAATTGACTAATTTGCAAAAGCCAGTTCAGTTGACGGTTGCCGGAAGTCGATGACCAAGCTCGATCCACCGTCGGTAAAAATTCTCCTTTTGCCAATTGCTTTTGGACAGTAGAAGAAAAGTTTTCATATTCTAAAAGCCAGATGTCAGAGTGATCCGTAGTCTCCAGTTCTGGTGTCTCCGATGAGGTCAGGTTTTCCCTTGGAATTTGTCCATAGAGTTTCGGAATATGTAAGCGATAAGGACTGAGCTTCAAATAGGGTTTCAGCCAAGGAGGAATCCGCTCTGGAAAGTAGGGCGGAAGCCCCGGTCGCGTATCCAGAACTAACTTATTGCTGATGATAAGATAGCGTTGAGCAACGAATTGCTGAATTTGTTCCGCCGGAAACCCCGTTCCTAGCACCCACAGATATCTTTGAATCAGGGGGCTTTTGCAACGAGAGCAAAATTGACTTTTTAAAGAATTTTGGGTTTGACAGTACTTTAGCGAGCAACGCAGAATTTTTTGAGCTTCGTCCATCAACTAAACGTTCCGATGCCGTGAGAAAAACTGGGACGGGACTGAATTATAAATTAATTATCGTCTTTACTTGATTTTATAGTTTTCCTCAGCACCTGGGGTTTCTACTTTCGGAACTCCCATGCTGTAGTTAAGAACCCGACTATTGAGGTTATAGCTAATTGCTCCACTGACCAGGAGATGACGAATAAAATGTTCGAGATCGGAGCCAATATGACGGAGGTTATATTCAGTTAAGTTTTCACCACTGTGGGATTCTACAAGTTCGTCAAATTTCCGATAGACCTGATTTAAAGTTTCCTCAGTCCAGTTAAATTCATTATCTGGATCAACATCAAGCGTCAGGACATTCTCACTTTCTACTAACTCATTCTCTTGAATTTCTGCGGTGTAGATCCGAACATGACGAGTGGTTGATTTAAATAACATAATCCCAGTTACTATTGGTATTTTTTCCTAAATAATAAATCTTCTTTAGTCCTACTGTAACAGTTTTTTGCTGTTCTGCTGAGTTAGATTTCTTAAGGTTGCGCAATTTCCCCCAAGGCAACTGCTTTTTTTGCCCCTGTGACCGTGGGAAGATTGCTTGGAAACTGATCACAATAACGCCAGTAAGCTAATACAGCAAACGCGATTGCTTCTTTGGCGTGGCTATCTAATCCAACTACATCAGTGGTAGTGACTTCAATCTGAGGCAATATTTGTTGCAATCGTTGCTTGAGATAGTGGTTGCGACTTCCTCCCCCACATAAGAGAATGGTTTCCGGCAGTTGCGGAAGAAACCGTCGATAATCTTGCGCGATCGCGCTGACGGT
Source organism: Halothece sp. Uz-M2-17 (assembly GCA_031580825.1). GTDB lineage: Bacteria > Cyanobacteriota > Cyanobacteriia > Cyanobacteriales > Rubidibacteraceae > Halothece. The sequence goes on along the minus strand of JAVLCL010000069.1, from coordinate 4,369 downwards.
TAATTCGGTTAAAGTGGCTAAAAAATCCGCAGCAGACAGATCATAATCTTGCGCTTGTTGCCATACTTGCTCAAAGTAATCTGCGCCAAATAATTCTCGTCCCGTTGATTTGGGGGGCGGTTGCTGAAAAAAGTCTGCTTCTAGCCATTGTTGCAGCAGTTCTAAGTTCGGCGTTCCTTGAGCAGCCCATTGTCCATCTTCGTCATAACGTTTTTCCCCATTGCTGAGATGTTGCACCGCTAAATCTAATAAACTGTTTCCCGGTCCATTATCCCACCCCCAAATCTTATGTTCCCAGTCGGGTTGAGAGCGAGGGGGAAGATAGGTGACATTGCTAATCCCGCCAATATTCTGCACACAGCGCGTTTGCGTGGGATGAGAGAGTAAACAGGCATCTACTTTCGGCACTAAGGGTGCACCTTGTCCATTTTCAGCAATATCCGCAGCCCGAAAGTTACTCACCGTTGGACATTGAGTGAGATGAGCAATCATTGCCCCGCGTCCGAGTTGTAAACTGTAGCCGAGGTTCTCTTGTGGCGGACGATGGAATAGGGTTTGACCGTGAGAGCCAATGAGTTCAGCAGTTGTTGCTGTCTCTTTTTCTAGGGTTTGGGCAGATTTTGCAAACTGTTGCGCGATCGCGTCATCTAGTTCACAAAACTCTGCCATTGTCAAGGCTTTTCCGGCACAAACTGCAAGAATTTCACTCTGTAGCCATTCCGGATAAGGATAGGTTTCTGCTGCTAGTAACGTAACGTCTAAATTTTCCCGATGTCCTGAAATTTCAACTAACGCGGTATCCACGCCATCCACAGAAGTACCACTCATTAAACCAATGACTTTCATTTGTTATTTGTTATTTGTTATTTGTTATTTGTTATTTGGTCACTGTCCTCAACAGACTAAAAAAAGCTATAGAACTTATAGAAGTCACCGTAAAACCGAGTGTCTTTAGACCTCGGATATAAGGTGGGTTAATTGAGAGGTTCGACATCTCTCAATTAACAAACTCAAGCAGTTTCTGATATAATAAAAAACATTCAGTAACCAGTAATGTGGGCTGATTAAAAAAAAGAAACTTTGCGGTCGGTGCGCCCGTGAATAAACTGCCCTGTAATGGCGATCTGTCGGGGGTTTAGCTTTTCAAGCTAAACCTAGATAAAAGTCTAAAAGGGAATCCCAGCGTCTTTAAGACGTGGGAGGCTCAATTCATTTCTGAGTGCGAATCATTAAAACTTGAGGCGGAGTGGCATCAGGAGGATAAAGCAATTGCACAGTTACCTGATGCTCGCTTTCTGGGGGTATGCTTAACTTTATCAGAGGTTCTCCCTTTTCACCACGGTTTTGTACTAAATGGAAATAACGAGTTTCTGCGTTTCCTTCTTCATCTTGATCGGAAATTTTGACTGTTCCTCGAAAGAACACTTGATCAGTTGGAGGATCTAAAAATTGTAATTCTGAGTTTAATTGATCTTGTTTAACCGGTGTAGCAAGGCTGAGACTGACCTCTCGCGCTTCTGTGCTGGTATTACGCAATTGAAAGGTTAAATCATACTCTACGCCATAATTACCATGGGCTTGATAAGCCGTATCCGGATAACGAACTAACATCGGTGCTGTTTGTACTTGGTTGGTTCCCAAACGTCCGCCAACTAAGGTACTAATGCCATAAGTAATCGCTTTTCCGGGAGAAGGAAGGTTAACAGGAATTGTTGTTTCCCAGCGGTTACCGTGAGAAATTCCAGCCACTCGTCCATAAATAATGCCTTGTTCTTGTTGGGGTGGGGTTGGGGCTTTATCTCTCGGGGTGACTAAGTTTTCTTGTTGCAATATTGCTTTCCATTCTGATAATTCAGGCGCGCGTTCTTCTCCTGTTGCAGTTTTTGGCGCGTATTTCGCTAAACTTGCAGCATAAATTGTCCCATTACTTTTGAGGCGGATATAAGTAGAACGTCCATTTAAGGGCGGATCAAATGGACGAACAGGGATCGGGTGATTCAGTAATAAACGGCTACTTTGGGGGGGAATCGTTAATTGCTTCGGAAATAGATCTTGATGTCGATCGCGCAATAGATCATTCATCACCCGACTGCCAGGACCAGCGTAAACATTCCCATAAGGGTTCGGTAAAACAGAAGGGAGATCAATAAACGGTGCATCGGGCTGCGATAAATAACTTGCACCGGAGAGAATATCAACCGTTACCGTTTCGCTGCTGGGATTATGGAGTAAGATTCCTAAGTAAAGGGTTCGTAAATCCCCTGGGGTAGGTGGTTTTGCCACATGATGAGCAAAGATATCAAATCGCCCCGCAAGAGGAAAGTTCAGATGAGCATTGGGAAACGTCTTATTGCGCCCAGGAAAGGTTGAGAGTAAAATCCCTTCGCTTTCGATTAATTCAGGGCTGTTACTATTAAAAACGGGAATTTGATTTAATTTTCCGGGTAGAGGCTTAACGGTTTGTTGCGCCAGTTGTTGTTGCTGTGTCACCTCTCCGGGAGAAGATAATAAAAGTTGCGTTGATGTGAGTAGAGAGAATAAAAAACTCATCTTGATTTAGGAGGAATAATAAAAAATGCCATTAATCGCGCTAATTGATTATGATATGGGAAATTTGCACTCGGCGGAAAAGGGATTACAAAAAGTCGGCGCAACAGTAAAGATTACTGATTCCCCACAGGTGATTGCGGATGCGGATGCGGTAGTGATTCCCGGTGATGGTGCATTTGACCCCGCGATTAAACATCTACGAGAACGAGAGTTAATTGACCCTATCAAAGGCGCGATCGCGCAAGGAAAGCCATTTCTCGGCATTTGTTTAGGCTTACAAGTCTTATTTGACAATTCCGAAGAAGGGGGAGAACAAGGCTTAGGAATTATCCCCGGCACCGTTCGTTTATTTCAACGAGAACCCAATTTAACCATTCCCCACATGGGCTGGAATCATTTAGAGTTAACGCAACCGGAACATCGGTTATGGCAAAACTTACCCCCTGATCCCATGGTGTATTTTGTCCATTCTTATTATGTTGATCCCATTGATCCTCAAGTTCGCGCTGCAATGGTCACTCATGGCACACAGAGAGTCACCAGCGCGATCGCGCAAGATAATATTATGGCAGTGCAATTTCACCCGGAAAAATCTTCTCACGTTGGACTGCAAATGCTTGCGAACTTTGTTAGTCTGATTCCGAACTCGGTTGTTCCTTGTTAGCATTTTCCTCGCCATTGGGATTAACATCAGTGAGAAACGAAAAGTCTTTCTGGTCAAAGTCCACCACTTCCCCTTTAAACGCATTAGCTAACTCTTTAGCAATTTTTTCCAGTTCTTTGGCATCGGTTGCATCATCGAGAGAAACCGTAGCAGGATTTTCCTCAACTGTTTTTTCGGTTTCAGATTCGACAACGGAAGGAGACGGATTACGATTGTTATCAGGCGCAGGCGTTTCCTCTTTGGTTTCAGGAGGAGGTATCTCCTTTTTTTCCACTGGTGGCGGGGGGGTTTCTGGTTTGTCTTCAACTGGGGGAGAAGAGGGAACTGGTTTTTCTTGAGGCGGGGAAACAATAGTTGCTTCTCCTGTTACTTGTAAATTAACGGTAACCTCTTGCTGTAAAACCCTTCTTAAGGCTTGTTCTAAATCATGTTGTCGTCTTTTTTGCTTGGCTAAACCCAGCAGTTTTTGATTTTTGACACCAACTTGGGCAATATTACCCTCAATGGCAACTAAATGACAGTGTTGTTCAAATAACGCTTGGGAAGGAATAGATAGTTGTGCTAAGACTTGTTGCCAAATCTTAGCTTCATTTCCAGCAACGACGGGTGCAGGAGTGGCAGGTGTTTCCGCTTCTGCTGGTGATGGAGAAGGAGTATTGGAGGGTTCGACAGGTGGTTTAGATTCTGGGGGAGAAACAGGCGTTTCTCGTTGCGGTGATGGTGGAATGGTTTCCCGCTTCGGTGCTGCGGGTTGGGTTGTCGCCGGTTGATGGGTAACAACATGACTGTTTGTAGCTGGGGCTGCTGGTGGTTGCTCAGCACTTAATAAGCCTAAGAGCGTCACTTCTAGCCATAAGCGCGGTTGAGTGGTCTGTTTGATTTGGGTTTCGCTATTCTGGAGATGCTTTTGTCCTGTTAAGATTTCATGAATTTCCCATTGTTGGGCAATTTCACACAATTGTTCCCAAGTTGAGGTGGTGAGAGCAACTAATTCCGATTGGTTGGGAGCGGTTTTTGCAATCAGTAAATCGCGATAAAAACCGGCAAGATTTTCTAAAACAATAATCGGTTCTCGCCCCCGATCCATCAGTTGACGACATCGACTTAAAATTTGATCCCCATTTTTTTGTTTGATCCCTTGCAACAACGCAATTA
>JAVLCL010000068.1:0-10140 GCA_031580825.1 Halothece sp. Uz-M2-17 | reverse complement strand
AACCGAAAGTAGGCTTACTCAATATTGGTGAAGAACCCTCTAAAGGCAATGAAGCCTCGATTCGGGCTCACGAATTAATGAGTGCTAATCCCCAAATTCCATTCGTTGGCAATGCAGAAGGGCGTGATGTACTATCGGGTAACTTTGATGTCATTGTCTGTGATGGCTTTGTCGGTAATGTTGTCCTTAAGTTTGCCGAAGCCATCGGTGAAGTCTTACTCAATATTCTGAAAGAAGAACTGCCCCAAGGCTTAAATGGCATGGTGGGCACGGCTTTACTCAAACCCAACCTCAAACGAATCAAACAACGGGTCGATCACGCGGAACACGGCGGTGCGTTGCTACTAGGGGTCGATGGGATTTGTATTATTAGTCATGGCAGTTCCCAAGCCCCTTCAATTTATAATGCCATTCGTTTAGCGAAAGATGCGGTAGATGAAAAAGTTTTAGCCCGTCTTCGCTCTTACAGTGCCGGTGAAACTAGGGAAGAGCCATGGCAAGACCCCTCGATCCCTGATTCAACAGTGAGTGGTCAACCCCACCGAGGAGAAGCATGACGAACGGATTATATTCAGCAGGAATTGCGATCACAGGAAGTGGCTCTGGTATTCCCTCTGGTCGATTAACCAATCAAGATTTAGCCCAGATGGTAGAAACCTCCGATGAGTGGATTACGACTCGTACGGGGATTAAACAGCGCTGTCTGACCGCTTCTGGAGAATCTCTAAAAGATATTGGGGCGGAAGCAGCCCGTCAAGCTCTCGCGATGGCGCAAGTTGATCCGAAAGATATTGATTTAGTGATTTTAGCAACTTCTACTCCTGATGATTTGTTTGGTAGTGCAGTGAGTATTCAAACCGCCATTGGCGCAAATCGAGCAGTTAGCTTTGATCTCACCGCTGCTTGTTCGGGCTTTGTCTTTGGCTTGGTCAATGCTGCTCAATTCATTCGGACCGGTGCTTATCAGAAAGTCTTGTTGATTGGGGCGGATGTTTTATCGCGTTGGGTGGATTGGTCGGATCGCAGCACTTGTATCTTATTTGGGGATGGTGCAGGAGCAGTGGTCATGGAAGCAACTGAACCGGAGCGCGATCGGCTTTTAGGCTTTGAGTTATGTAGTGATGGGCAATTGAGCCATACTTTAAACCTTGGCTATCAAGGATCAGAAAAAACTTTAGTTGATTCAATTACGGTTAATCAGGGGCATTATCAGCCGATTACGATGAAAGGGAAAGAAGTCTATCGCTTTGCGGTGGAAAAAGTTCCGGAAGTGATTTCTAAGGCTCTCTTTCATGCGGACTTAAATTCGGATGATGTGGATTGGTTGTTACTTCATCAAGCCAATCAACGGATCATGGATGCAGTTGCCCAACGGTTAAATCTTCCTCCAGAACGGGTGATTAGTAATTTGGCAAACTTTGGGAATACTTCCGCAGGGTCGATTCCCTTAGCCTTAGATGAGGCGCAACGGGCTGGAAAGTTGCAATCTGGGGATATTATTGCTATGTCCGGGTTTGGTGCAGGGTTAACTTGGGGCAGCGCGATCGTACAATGGCAAATTGATCCTTAAAAACTGTATCGTAAATAACAAATTAAAATGAGTAAACTTGCTTTTGTTTTTCCCGGACAAGGTTCGCAAACCGTTGGCATGGAAGCCGATTTAGCAGAAACCACCCTCGGAAAAGAAAAATTTGAAAAAGCAGAAGAGATTTTAGGATGGTCTGTCCTTGAAACCTGTGGTCAAGATGAAGCGAATCTTTCTCGTACTCTCTACACTCAACCCTGTCTCTATGTCATCGAGTCGATCCTCATTGACCTTTTAATTGATGAAGCGGGATATTTACCCCAATATGTCGCCGGTCATAGCTTAGGAGAATACAGCGCGTTATATGCAGCCCGTGTGTTTAGTTTTGAAGCCGGGTTACGTCTGGTGCAACAACGCGCAAAGCTGATGGATACCGCAGCCGGGGGCAAAATGGTTGCTCTGATGAAAATTGATCGCGCTCAATTAGACTCAGCACTTGAAAACAATAGTGATGTTGTACTCGCAAACGACAACAGCCCCCAACAAGTGGTTATTTCTGGCACACCAGAAGCTGTGGATTCGATCCTCTCCGAGGTCAAAGCCAAACGAGCGGTTCCTTTAAATGTTTCTGGGGCATTCCATTCTCCTCTGATGGATAGTGTGGCGCAAGATTATAAGCAACTTCTTGATGAGGTTGTCTTTGGTGAAGCGATTATTCCCGTTTTATCCAACGTTAATCCTACGCCAACTGTTGATGCAACAGAACTGAAAACTCGTCTGATGGAACAAATGACAGGAACTGTCCGGTGGCGAGAAACGCTCTTGAAATTGGCAGAGGAAGGCGTTTCCCAATTGATTGAAGTCGGACCGGGTAATGTCTTAACCGGCTTATGTAAGCGGACTTGTCCTGATCTTGAACTGCAAAATATTTCTCGCGCAGCAGAATGCAAACTTTAATCAAGAAGTAGAGGGGGGAAGCTAAACCTTGGATTGAGGCTAAAGCCATCTCCCCTTCTACCCTTAATTGAAGGATTAAACAATTGATGGCAGACTTTCTCTCAAAAGAGGTAGCACTGCACCTGAGCGACTATCACTGCAATGAGCAATAATCCTAATTAATAAGCTAAGCCCATGCTGCGAGTGGTTTCTGCACCGAGATAAACACGGACACTGAGGAAGTCAGTGGGGCAAGCGGTTTCACAACGTTTGCAACCGATGCAATCTTCAGTTCGAGGAGAAGATGCAATTTGACCCGCTTTACAACCATCCCAAGGAACCATTTCTAAAACATCGAGTGGACAAGCGCGAACACACTGGGTGCAACCAATGCAGGTATCGTAAATTTTTACGCTATGAGACATAGTTAAGACTTACTCCTTAACGGATTTTTATCAAATAAGGACACTGTTCAGGTTTAGTTTACCGCAAGGGTTTCACTGCATCCGACATAAACAATAAGAAACTTTAAACTCTGTAACAAACGCCTTACAAAAAGAACGGTTTTTTGTCGTCTCGCTGTAACAAAATATTAATCATTCCGAGCAAATTTTTGATTAGGTTGTCTTTTTAGTAGCAGTAACGACTGCGCGGTTTCCAATTCCCAAATGAAACCCAAACTGATGAATCAGTTCTGTTGTCCCATCAAGCCAATTAACCGTTGCTATCAAAAAAAATCATGAGGCTGGTTAAAAAAAAGGCACTAGAAAACACCCCATCAAAGAGATTCCCCCTCACCCAGTCTCCTGCTCATCCCCTCTACTCTCAACCCATCCTCACGAAAAAGGTCGAGAAGCATTTTTTGATGATAGGATCTCCTTTACATCACATTTTAAAAATCGTGTTAAGAGAGTCCAGATGGCACAGACAATTTTTTTTAATGCTCTACGGGAAGCGACCGACGAAGAAATGGCGCGAGATGATACAGTCTTTGTTTTAGGAGAAGATGTCGGTCATTATGGCGGATCATATAAGGTTACGAAAGACCTTTACAAAAAATATGGAGAACTGCGTTTATTAGACACGCCCATTGCCGAAAATAGCTTTACAGGAATGGCAGTTGGGGCAGCAATGACGGGGTTACGTCCCATTGTGGAAGGAATGAACATGGGATTTTTGCTCCTTGCCTTTAACCAAATTGCCAATAATGCGGGGATGTTACGCTACACTTCAGGCGGAAACTTTAAAATTCCCTTAGTTATTCGTGGTCCTGGTGGTGTGGGTCGCCAACTTGGGGCTGAACACTCGCAACGGTTAGAAGCCTATTTTCAAGCAGTGCCTGGCTTAAAAATTGTGGCTTGTTCAACAGCATATAATGCAAAAGGACTGCTCAAAAGTGCCATTCGGGATGAAAATCCAGTTCTCTTTTTTGAGCACGTCTTGCTTTATAACTTAAAAGAAGACTTACCCGAAGGTGAATATTGGCTCCCCCTAGATAAAGCAGAATTAGTTCGTCCGGGGAAAGATGTCACCATTCTCACTTACTCGCGGATGCGTCACCATGTCTTACAAGCAGTGAAGCCTTTAGAAGAGCAAGGATTTGATCCAGAAGTGATTGATTTAATTTCTCTCAAACCCCTGGATATGGAAACCATCGCCGAATCAGTTCGGAAAACGCATCGGGTGATTATTGTGGAAGAATGTATGAAAACTGGGGGCATTGGTGCAGAATTAACCGCTCGCATTAATGATGAGTTATTTGATGAACTGGATGCACCAGTCCTGCGGTTATCCTCACAAGATATCCCCACCCCTTACAATGGAACGTTAGAACGCTATACCATTGTGCAACCGCAAGACATTATTTCCGCTGTGGAAGACATGATGGCTTTGAAGGTGTAAGGGCATAACTGATGCAACAACAGCGAACAACGATCGCGCTCATTTTTTTCCTCATCATTGCTGCTTTGGTGGTGTTAGTGCAACTTTCGGTTCCTCTTGGCTTAGATTTAAGAGGAGGCGCGCAGTTAACCATTCAGGTTAAACCCACCGCAGAAATTCAACAAATTACCCCCGACCGCTTAAAAGCAGTCAAACGGGTGATTCAAAATCGAGTCAATGGTTTAGGGGTCTCTGAACCGATTGTGCAAACGGTGGGTGGAGATCAAATTTCCGTACAACTGCCTGGTGTCAGTGATCCCGCCCAAGCGGAACGAGTTCTTGGGGGAACCGCTCGTTTAGAATTTCGCGCGCAAAAACCCAGCACAGAACAACAATTTCAATCCGCATTTTTACAGCGTCAACAACTGCGAACCCAGTTAGAGGAACTCCGACAAAATCCCGAGGAGAATGCCGAGGCAATTGAAGAAACTACGGCAGAACTCAATGCAGTCAATGAGGAGATTACAGAATCCTTTGCTCCCGCAAAACTCACCGGAAAAAGCCTACAAGATGCGCGGGCGCAACCCTTACAAAGTGGAGATAATTGGCAAGTTGCCATTCGCTTTGACCAAGAAGGGGCGACTGGATTTGCAGAATTAACCGCCAATATTGCCGGAACGGGTCGCGGTTTAGGGATTTTCTTAGATGATGTTCTGGTTAGTGCTCCCACAGTGGGTCCCGAATATGCTGATAATGGCATTACCGGCGGGAGTGCCGTCATTACCGGTGGCTTTAGCATCCAAGAAGCCCAAGACTTAGCGATTCAATTACGCGGTGGTGCATTGCCCTTACCGGTGGAAATTGTAGAAAATCGCACTGTAGGGGCAACCCTCGGTCAAGAAAGCATTGAACGCAGTATTTATGCTGCTGTTTCGGGTTTAGTCCTAGTTTTAGTCTTTATGGGCGTTTACTACCGTTTACCCGGCTTAATTGCCGATTTAGCCCTTAGCATTTACGCTTTACTCACCTTTGCTGCTTATGTCTTAATTGGGGTGACGCTAACCTTACCTGGCATTGCGGGTTTTATTCTCAGTATTGGGATGGCAGTAGATGCCAACGTCCTAATTTTTGAGCGGACTCGTGAGGAACTCCGTGCCGGAAAAACACTGTATCGAGCAGTGGAATCAGGATTCTATCGTGCCTTTTCCAGTATTCTCGATAGTAATGTCACGACGCTCATTGCTTGTGCTGCTTTGTTTTGGCTGGGTTCAGGATTGGTAAAAGGCTTTGCGGTGACCCTTGCGATTGGGGTTTTAGTGAGTTTATTTACTGCTCTTAGCTGTACCCGGACTTTCTTACTGACGGCGGTGTTAGGGTTCCCCAATGTTCGTAAAAAACCAGAATTATTCTGTCCTAACTTGGTGGTGTCTGCGAAATGAAACTCAAGGTAATCAAACAACGGTATTTCTGGTGGACTGTTTCCGCCTTTGCTTTCGTCATCTCCCTACTGGCGATGATTATTTCCTATACGCAATTTGATGCGCCGTTGCGTCCGAGCATTGATTTTGTTGGGGGAACGCGCTTACAGTTGGAACAAGACTGTTCAATTCCCAATAATTGCGATGACCCCATTGATATTAACCAAGTTCGGAATATTCTGGGGGAACAGGGGTTTCCTGAAGCAACGATTCAAGTGGTGGGAGAAAACCGACAAGGGTTATCCATTCGCACTCGCAACTTAGATGTCGAGGAACGGACTAATCTAGAAAATGCTTTAGAAGAAGCCGTGGGCGAATTTGATCCGAAAACCACCAAAATTGATACGGTGGGTCCCACCATTGGTCAAGAGTTATTTACGTCAGGAATTTTAGCGTTACTGGTTTCGTTTTTTGGGATTATTGTTTATCTTAGTATTCGCTTCCAGTTCGATTACGCCATCTTTGCTATTTTTGCCCTCTTTCACGATGCCTTAATTACGTCTGGCGTGTTTGCCATCTTAGGCTTAGTTGCTGGGGTAGAAGTGGATAGTCTCTTTCTTGTTGCCCTCTTAACCATTATTGGTTTTTCGGTTAACGATACAGTAGTGATTTATGACCGGATTCGAGAAACTCGTCAGATGGAACCGGAAGCGAATATGAATCAGGTGGTGGATGATGCAGTGAATCAAACCTTGACTCGTTCCATCAATACAACGTTAACTACGGTTTTGCCGTTACTTGCTATCTTGTTATTTGGAGGGGATACTTTAAAGGAATTTGCTCTGGCTTTAATTATTGGCTTTATTCTAGGGGCTTATTCCAGTATTTTCTTAGCGAGTACGCTTTTAGCTTGGTGGGAAGAACGTCAAGCCAGTGCTGAACCAGAACCGTCTAATGAACAAGTGTGAGTCAGTCTCAAGTTTTGGTAATTGATGATTCGGAATTAGAAATGCAAATGCAGCGACTGCACCGCTTGATGGTGTTGAGTCGCTGGGCTTTGGTGGTTGTCTCTTGGGTGATCACCTTACCCATTGTTTTTTGGCAACTACAGGAAGAAATTGCATTGATCCAGTCTCATTTCACACTGGCTGCAGTACGCTATGCTTTTATTTTTAATCCTTATTGCGCGATCGCGCTCAGTTGGTGTCTTGGCATCACCACAGCGGTTCTCTTATGGCAAAGTAGCAATATTCTCTTCGGCTTTTCTCCTCGGTATCGCCAAGAATTGGAAAAGCAAGTCCGACGCATTCGCAGGCGCGGGAAGTCTCATTTCCTTTGGCGTTGGGTGATCAGTGACCAGTGACTAATGACTAATGACTAATGACTAATGACCAATGACTAATTTAGAAACCCTGATCGCTTCACAGCAAGTGAGTTATGAACCACAATGGCAACCAGCGCCGGAATTGCCAGAAAAGCCATTAGTAATTCCCCAGACAGAAGAAAGTTTAGGAAAAGTCTGCGCGATCGCGCAACAGAATCAATTGTCAATTGTCCCTTGTGGTAATGGCAGTAAACTAACATGGGGGGGACTTCCCAGTCATTTCGATTTCTACCTCAGCACTCGTCATCTTAATCAAATTATCGAGCATGCCGTCGGTGACTTAACCGTTACCGTAAAAGCTGGGGTGACTCTCGCGCAACTAGAACAACATCTGAAACAAAATAATCAGTTTTTACCCCTCGATCCCGCTTACCCTGAAACCGCCACTCTTGGCGGAATTGTTGCCACAGCCGATGCAGGAAGTTGGCGCGAACGCTATGGTGGAGTGAGAGACTTACTGATTGGGATTTCTTTTATCCGTGCTGATGGTGAAATCGCAAAAGCAGGGGGACGAGTCGTGAAAAATGTGGCGGGCTACGACTTGATGAAACTCTTCACGGGATCCTATGGCACGCTAGGCATGATCAGCCAACTGACATTTCGGACATATCCTCTTCCTCCCGCGTCCGCAACGGTGGTTTTAACAGGAGATACGGATGCCATTACAGATATTGCCCAAACCCTTCGCAATTCTACGTTAACGCCCACTCGTGCGGATTTACTCTCCTCTGGGATCACGGAAAAACTGAACCTTGGAAATGGCTTAGGATTAATCATTCAATGGGAAACCATTGTCGAAAGTATTGAAAAACAAATTGAAGAAATAAGCAATCTTGCGCGATCAAGTTCTCTTGCAATAACCCGTTACCAAGAGGAGAATGAAAAATCATTATGGGATCAATTGAAAGCCCTCACTTCTGTTGCTCCCAATAACAGCGAAATTACTTGTAAAATCGGTGTATTACCCACCGCAACGCGCCACTTTTTCTCAGAACTTCCTCCTGACAGTTACGCTATCATTCATAATAAGAGCGGTTTAGGTGAACTGGTTTTATCCGCAAATTTATCGCGATCACACCTTAAAACAATTCGTAATTACTGTGAAAAAAATAAGGGTTTTCTCACACTTTTGTCTGCCCCCAATGCAATCAAAACTGAAATTGAACCTTGGGGATATACAGGAAATGCGTTAACAGTGATGAAAAAAATTAAACAACAATTTGACCCCAATAACCAGTTTAATCCCAACCGTTTTGTTGGCGGAATTTAAATGAATTTTTAATCAGAAATGAGAGAAAAAGAAGCGAATTTAGAGAATTTTGTTAAGCCAGAAAAGGGATTTGATGAGAAAAAACCGCCTCAGCCAGAACTGGTTGATGATTGTGTCCATTGTGGTTTTTGTTTATCCACTTGTCCCAGTTATCGAGTCATCGGAAAAGAAATGGACTCGCCTCGGGGACGCATTTACTTAATGGATGCTATCAACAAAGGAGAAGCAGAGTTAGATGAAGCCACGGTTCAACATTTTGATTCCTGTTTGGGGTGTTTAGCCTGTGTCACCACTTGTCCATCTGATGTGCAGTACGACAAGCTGATTGCAGCCACACGCCCGCAAGTCGAACGCAATTATCCCCGTAATATTTTAGATCAACTGTATCGTCAGTTGATCTTTACTTTATTTCCTTATCCCCAACGGTTGCGTCCCTTGCTGGTTCCTTTGTTAGCCTATCAAAAATTAGGGTTGCAAACCTTAGTGCGAAAAACAGGATTCGTGAAAAAAATCTCTCCTCGTTTAGCTGCGATGGAGTCGATTTTACCGGAAATTACAGCGCAGTCTTTCCAAGATAATTTTCCTGATGTGATTCCAGCCCAAGGCAAAAAACGCTATCGGGTAGGCGTAATTTTAGGCTGTGTGCAACGTCTCTTTTTCTCTCCTGTAAATGAAGCTACAGTCAGGGTGTTAACCGCTAATGGTTGCGAGGTTGTGATTCCAAAAAGCCAAGGATGTTGTTCGGCATTACCCGCCCATCAAGGGCAAGAGAAACAAGCGCAAACCCTCGCCAAACAAATGATTGATAGTTTCGAGGGAACCAATGTGGATGCCGTAATTATTAATGCAGCCGGTTGCGGACATACCTTAAAAGAGTATGGACATATTCTAGAAGATGATCCTGACTACAAAGAGAAAGCAAAAGCGTTTGCTAATAATGTGAAAGATGTACAAGAATTCCTCGCGGAAGTGGGATTAACGGCTGAACTTTCTGCTGTTCAAGAAGAACCATTAGACATCGTTTATCAAGATGCCTGTCATCTCTTACATGGACAACAGATTAGTTTGCAACCGCGACAAGTCTTAAAACAAATTCCGAATATTATTTTACACGAACCCGTTGATGCTGCTCTCTGTTGTGGCAGTGCAGGGGTTTACAATATGCTGCAACCGCAAGTTGCCGAAGAGTTAGGGGAAAAGAAAGCCAATAACTTGTTGAATACAGGCGCAAAATTAATTGTTTCTTCTAACCCTGGGTGTTCCTTACAAATTCAAAAACATCTGCATCAAAACGGAAAAACGGTTCCTCTGCTTCACCCAATGCAATTATTAGATTATTCCATTCGGGGAGTCAAGGTTAGTCATTAGTCATTCGTTATTTGATAACTGGTAACTGGTCAACAGATTCCTCAGCGTGTCCTGCTGTAGTTGCAGTTGGAAGGATCATGGAATGTCTAAAATATAGATTGGTAGGAATGTTTAATAATTTTTGATCGAGATTTCTAATGAGGCTAGACCTAAAATGGACAAGATGGACAATCGCGCTGCCTGTTATTTGTATCATGACAGTAGTGCTGACAAGTGTATATCTTGTAACTAGAGAAAATAATCCGCAAAAGGAGAGATCGATCGTCAGTGAACCAACCCCAGTTCCTTTAACAAAAGTTGCAGCTTTGGGGCGATTAGAACCGAAAGGGGAAATAATACAACTGTCCACCTCTGAACC
>JAVLCL010000616.1:0-1555 GCA_031580825.1 Halothece sp. Uz-M2-17 | reverse complement strand
AACCTAAAAAGATCACACTAAGAAAAGCAATCCAAATCGCTTTCAACCAAAGTCGGTCTTTTTCTTCCTCAACTAAGTATAGAAAAGCGGGAACCGTTGCCGCGAGGAGAGTCGCAGCGTGTTGAGGATTTCCTGTCGTTCCCAGCAGTCGTCCATGAACAAAAGTAATCGCCTGAAGATTAATTGCTCCTTGATAGACATTCACCACAGCAAAAATGATGCCTACCATCGCAATTGTCGCCACCCCCCATTTATAATCAATTTCTGTTTCTAGCCAACGGGAGGGACCTTGTAACATTGCAATCATCAAACCGCCAAAGGTTAGAGCCGCGAGAATCGCAAAACTTAAGCTCCCCTCAGTCGCGGTTTTCAGAAATACTAATCCTTGTATGAAAAATAAATACGGTAAAGCTGATGGGATTAAGCCCTTACTGCGCCCGCCTTTCGTTTGGAAAATGATTACAAGCAAGAGTCCTAATAAAATGATTGTAATGGGTCTTCCTTGGACGCGAATTTGTTCTAAAGGAAACACAAGGTCAGGCGGGTCGGGAATCCAAGGATCGCGGTATTCTTTTAGAGAGGCAGCAAACCCCATCAAAGCGACTAAAAACCAATGCAAAGGACGATATTTCTCTTGATAAAGAACCGTTACAAACAAAAGCCCAATGGCAATGCTGACAAAACCAATGGGAGTAACCAGTAAACTAAGCAGTTGATTAAGATATGCCATTTTGCGCTTACACTAATTCCTTAACCCATCCTCGCCAACGTTCCGCCCACAATTTAGCATCATAGGGGGCTGCTAATGTTTGAGAGCGTTTTCCCCATTCCGCAAGCAAGGAGTAGTTTTCATCAAGGGTAACAAACGCCTTAGCCAGTGCTGCTGGATTGTTAGGAGGAACAATGATGCCATTATATTCGGAGCGAACGACTTCAACCGCCGAACCACAAGCATCAGTACAAACCACTGGTAATCCCGCAGCTGATGCTTCAACCAGTGCCAGGGGCCAAGGATCAAAGCGACTGGGTAAAATAAATGCTCCTGCATTCTGCCAGATGGTTTGCATTTGGTTCGGCTGAACAAAGCCCATGTTTTTAATTCCAGGTTGATTGTCGAGTTCGCGACTTAAGTCTCCTTTCCCACAACAGACCAGTGACCAAGGCTCTTTGACTTGTTCTCGATATTGGCGATAGGCTGCAATGAGGATATCAACGCCTTTTTCTTCAGTGTAACGACCGACAAACAGCATCGATCGCGCCCAAGGTGTGTTTTGTCGCTCTCGCCACAGGGGAAACCAATTTTGATAATCTATTCCATATACTCCGCGCCGTATCTTCTCTAAAGGAACACCCAAGCGATAGGCATATTGCCAACTTCTTTCTCCCGTCACCACAACGCGATCGATTTTTTTGAGGAAGTTTTGTAACAGAAGAGGGGCGAGTTTCTGTTTCCAAGTTCCCCACCAAGGTGTATCCATGCCCATCACAAAAGCACAATCTTTAAAGGGTGAGGCACTAGCCAGTTTACGGTAAGGCGGATGAAACCAGCCACAAA
>JAVLCL010000615.1:0-1559 GCA_031580825.1 Halothece sp. Uz-M2-17 | reverse complement strand
GCATATGGCGGTCACCCAGCACAACTGGCAAAAAATCAAGGGGATGAACTGGTGCACATGGGAGCTTTAGATGCCCATCATTTGCTGGATTATGTTCGGCGCACCGTGCGTAATGCTGAGGCGTTAACGATGTTTATTGCCAAGTCGCGCTATATGTTTACGCCGGGGGTAGATGCGCTCAGTTTAGGTGCTCTTGATGATCCGAATCAATGGCAAGTGCAATGGGAAGGGGCAAGCATTTCGCAATTAGAAACTTGGCAAGCCACAGGATTAACTAGCCGTGCGATATATCATTTCCACGAACAACATCGCAGCGATATGGTGCAATTGCGGAATATTTTCCGTCGTTACACCAAACTGGATGCTAACACCGGTGATTCATTAGTGTTTCCAGAAATGAATCATTGTAATGGAATGGCTTCTCTGATCAGTCTCTTCCGTCGCAGTCATTACCGTAAAGATGATTCGCTGATGATTATTTTTAATCTGGGAACACAAACTTTTGAAGGGGAACATACTTATGAATTACCGGTTCCTGAAGGCTTTAATGGTCGCTGGGAAGTGTTATTTGATGGCGAAGCATTAAGTCAAATCGCCCAACCCCACTTAGAAGAATTTCAAACCAGTACCGCTTATCCCATTGGAACCGTCATTGATACCACTCAAGGGGAATATTCTAATGTCGCGCAAGTGATCCCGTTAAAAATTGGGGCAAGAAGTATTGTGGTTCTGAAATATCGGGAAGATTAAGATCATCTTGATGGGGGTGAAGGTGAGAGAAGAATGGGATCATTCCCTTACCTTGTTTGTCTCTCTCCTTTTTCTAACCAAGATTGGGCTAAGGCTAGGGCTTCGGCTTTGCTGTGGATTTTCCCTTCAATGGCAGCAATTTGCAGTTCCGTCAGCAGTTCACCAATTTGTGGGGAAGGAGATAGATGCAGCGATCGCAGCAAGTCTTTTCCGGTTACTAAAGGCTGCGGATACGCCACGGGGTCATTTGGGTTTAAATAGCGTTCGATAAGGGGTTGAATAGACTCAATCGTTAACCCTTTCGCAATCGCAGTTAAAAGGACAACTGGAAACACTTTTCCTGCATCTTGAAAGAAAAAGTATTGATCGCGCAGTGTCATTTCTGCAATGTTTTCTTCTAAGAGACGAGGAAGAACATTTAAAGTATTAGTAACTGTTCGTATTTCCGCGCGAGAGTATTTTAAAGCCATCAGTTGGGCTTCTGCTTCTTCTGAAGAGGAGGAGACCAAACAAGCTAACTTTGCAAGGGCTTGTAACGAGTCTGATTCCCCACCGACATTATTTTCCCAAGTGGGAGGAAGGGAGGGAAACAGTTGGCTTAAGATTTCCTTGGCGGTATCAACTTGTTGAACTTGTTCTACATTTTCTAGAGTCAGGTTCGGAAACCAACGAGAAAGAACACCATCTTCCCAGGCTTGCTGTAAATAAAAACTTCCCTGAGAGGCGGCGAGAAGATAAGAGAGTTCGGTTTGAATGCGTTCGGCTGCGACTGCTTGTAAACAGGGTGCAATCTCGCGGATGTTTTCACG
>JAVLCL010000067.1:0-10206 GCA_031580825.1 Halothece sp. Uz-M2-17 | reverse complement strand
CTAGAAGCTCAGAAACAGCAACGTATCACTGAGGAAACAGTTGCCATTAAAAGCGCGATCGCGCAAATGGTTCAAGATGGAACCAAAGAACTCGAAGAAAAACGCCAAAACTTACAGCAGGAAATTGAAAAATTAGAACGACGGCGCGATCGCGCAGCAGAAGAAATGCGAACCACGTTCGCCGGAGTATCCCAAGAATTAGCCGTGCGGGTTCAAGGCTTCAAAGACTATTTAGTGGGGAGTTTACAAGATTTAGCGATCGCAGCGGAACAATTAGATTTACCCAACTTAGAGGAACCTGTTGTCGAAGAAAATCCACTGCCGACTCCACCCCCAGCAGAAGAGAAAAAACCATCACCGCAGTTCGCTCAACAAGAATGGGAAGAAGAAGCTCGACAAATTCGGACATTACTGGATCAATATCGGGCATTTCCAGACTATTATGGTCCTCCTTGGCAATTACGGCGAACATTTGAACCTGTTCACGCTGATCGCGCTCAGGAATGGTTTTTTACCCTCGCCGGAAGAGGTGCGATTCCCACAATGGGCAGTCGTTTACAAAATATTTTAGTTACTTCGGCAATTATCGCTGTGTTGCGGGATCTCTATGGAGAACAATTGAGAACGCTTGTTTTAGCCGATTCCCCTGAACGTTTAGGAGAATGGCGACGAGGCTTACAAGACTGCTTGGGCATTTCTCGCAGTGATTTTGGACCGAATCGAGGGGTTGTCTTATTTGAAAGCCCCGAAGCACTCATTCAAAGAGCGGATCGGATTGTGGAAAATGAAGATTTGCCCTTGATTATTATTGATCAAAGTGAAAATGAAGTGGATCTTTCCTTGCTACAGTTCCCCCTCTGGTTAGCCTTTGCCAAAGACTTTCAAGACTCCCCTAGTTATAACACCGCGCGATCGACCTATGACTGGTAATTTCATGATTCGCAACCAGTGAATGAAAAAATCACAGTGAGCAGTTAACGAATAATAAAGAATCAATAACGATATAGAGTAAAATTAATCGAAACTGTTGAAGATAAGTATAAGAATGAACTATGGCTGAACGTCGGATTATTTTGGGCATTGTTGGTGACAGTGCAGCAGGAAAAACTACTTTAACCAAAGGGATTGCTCAAATTTTAGGAGAAGACAATGTAACGGTTATTTGCACGGATGATTATCATCGCTATGATCGCGATCAGCGCAAAGAAAATGGACTGAGTGCACTGCACCCCGATTGTAACTATCTCGATGTCATGCAACAGCACATCGCCCTGCTTCGGGGTGGACAACCTATTCTTAAGCCAATTTACAATCATGATACGGGTAAGTTTGATCCTCCAGAATACATTCAACCGAAAAAATTTGTAATTCTAGAAGGCTTACTCGGTTATTACACTCGCGCTTGTCGAGATGCCTTTGACGTTAAAGTTTATTTAGCACCACCCGAATCCTTACGTGCGACTTGGAAAATTAAACGAGACACCCGCAAACGGGGTTATACAGACGAACAAGTTTTAGAAGCCTTACAAAAACGAGAACCCGATTCAGAAGCCTTCATTCGCCCCCAACGTGAATGGGCAGATGTCGTTGTTAGTTTTTATCCCCCAGAAGACCATAGTGATGAAAGTAATGGTAATCTCAATGTGCGCCTTATTTTAAGACCAACGATTCCTCACCCTGATTTAGTGCGCTTATTTGAGTCGAAACCGGATAATGGTGCAGTGGGGTTAGAGCTTGATCGGGATATGGGTAAGCCGGTTGATGTTTTAGAAATTCAAGGGAATGCTACTAAAGAACAAGTCATTGATATGGAAAAAGTCCTTTGTTCGGAAGTTCCTTATTTATCTAACTTCTGTAAAATTGATAGTGATATCAAAATTGGGAAAGTCATTGGCACAACCGGAGAAACCATTCAAAGTTATCCGCTTGCGCTCACGCAACTCTTGGTCACTTATCATATGCTGAAGGCATCTTATAGCTACCACACCAAGTGAAGACAATGGTCAAAGTATTTGTTTACGGCACTCTCAAACCCGGAGAAGTTAACTTTCAACGTTACTGTGATGGGAAAGTTAGTGAAATTACTCCTGCATATACCTATGGTCATCTCTATGCTTTAAGTGTTGGCTATCCTGCTATGACGGTTGGCGATACCCAAGTCAGTGGGGTATTGCTAACCTTTCCTGATGGAAGGGTGTTATCGGATATGGACGACTTAGAAGACTATGATCCCAATCGCCCCCCTAGCGAAAATTTATATCAACGAGAATGGATGACAGTTTATGCTCCTTCTGGAAACTCCTTAGGAGAAGGTTGGGGCTACCGCATGACATTTTGGCGGGTTCAACAATTAGGAGGAGTTTTTTTATCTTCAGGGTGTTGGCGAACGAGATGAAGGGGCTTCTGCATCGGATGAGGGGGAATCCTTAGGAATTTCCATAATCGGCTGATCTAAAGCAATCATCAAAGAGTTATTGGAGATTTTAGGATCGTTAGAACGCGCTAGACGAGGTAGGGGAGCATTCATTGTCGAAAAAACACCAGTAATAATGACAACAAATAGAGCAGCAAGTGTTCCTCCACCCCACAGTAAGACGTTTCTGAAATTCTGATGATGCGCTTTAGTGATTACCTTCTCACTCAACATCTGTGAGGGAAGCGGTGAGGAAGAAACGGGAATGTCTCGCAGACGATATCGTAATTGTAAAAGTTTTTGATAGGTTCGTCGCGCTTGGTCATCCTGCTTTAACCACTGTTCAACGTCTTGCGTTTCCTCTGGGGAAAGTTCTTGATCAAGGTAAGCACTTAACAACTCAAAGCATTCTTGGTTGTCCATGTTTTTTCTCATTATTTGTGACTAAATCCGTTATCTTAGTCATCACTTTCTGCTCTGATCAAAGCAATTTTAATATTTAGCATTTGCGATTGACGCTCCAAAATCTGAGGTTAATCGCGCTTTTTGACTTCATAGCTAAATTGTTGGAGCCTCCTCTACTTAAGGGCGACTGGAGCTTTAGTGAGGAGATTCCCTTTTAGACTTTTATCTAGGTTTAGCTAGTTAAAGTCCAACCCCCGACAGATTGCCATTACATTGCGCTTTATTACGGTAGCTCCTACCGCTAAGTTTAGTTTGAGTCAGTCCACATTACTGGTGGCTGTTAAACTTGATTTTAACATAGAACACCCTAGAGGACGGGGTTTTAAACCCATGATTTTAGGATAACATGACTGTCAGAGGTTGCTTGTCTTTGGATGTTTTATCCGATCACTAATCATGATTGGGTTCAAACACTACTCAAACTCCTGAAGTGAGTCCTACTCAAAATAGTGGTGTAAAACCTCTTGTAGTTTAGCGCGCGCTCTGGCAATTCTCGATTTTACAGTTCCCAGAGAAACCCCTGTAATCTCAGCAATTTCTTCGTAAGAGAGTCCTTCAATTTCTCGTAACATGATGGTACTGCGAAAGGATTCTGGTAGTTGCGCGATCGCGCGATGAAGTTGGTCGTAAAACTCTTGACTGCTCAAATCTTGTTCAGGGCTAGGCAGATCAGTGGCAACTTCCAAGGTTAATTCACCATCATCAACTTGGCGAGGAGCATCTAAAGAAATGGGGCTTTGAAACCGTTTCCGTTTGCGAAGTTCGTCATAAAACAAATTTGTTGTAATCCGGCTCAGCCAACCCCGAAATTTAACCGGGTCTTTGAGTCGTTGAATATTACGATAGACTCGAATCCAAACTTCTTGCACTAAATCAGCCCGATCTGACCAATCTGGAGCCAGATGATAAAGCATTTTTTCCACATGAGATTGATGGCGACGGAGTAATTCTGAAAATGCAGCGCGATCGGGTTTCATTCCTTGCTGACAACGCAGCACTAATTCATGATTGGAGAGTTGCGTTACATCTAAGTCAAGCTCAGGGGTTGAAGACTCACCTGTCGTTAACCAAGATGAAGAAAAAGAAGAATTCATGGAGTGATTACTTGCAGTCATATGCTTTTAATTCTCTTGTGTCCGCAAATTTAAGAGGAAAAAATAAATTGTGATCGATGAGTTAACAGGACATTTCACATTTCGTCTTGTTTGTCTTTCATTTTGCCAAAAGGTTATGTCAGATTTTGTCTGTTACTTACCCTTTAGAAGTCATCCATTTAAGAAAGTGTCACATGATTTTTTTCTATAATTTTGAAGTTTTTCCCGATCAAAATCATCCCCTCTTTTCATTATCGTCCTAACAAGTTGGGAATGCCCTCGCATCCCCCTGGAATCGTTTTTCTCCCTTCTTCACCACACCAAGCACAGCAATAATACCGTTGATTTTCATTCAGCCCTTGCACTCCTGTAAAATCCGCCTTTTCCACCACAGCACCGGTTCCTTCTCCTGTTTCATAATTTCCTGTTTTCCCACGACGGCGAGGTGTAGCTGTTTCGACATCACCATAAAATAAACGGGTATTTCTCAAATCCGCATTCATAAAACTTGCTTCATAGAGCACACTGCGGGATAAGTTAGCTCCATAAAGTTCACAGCCCTTAAACTGAGATTGAACTAAATTGGCTTCACTTAAATCACTCCAACGCAAATCAGTGCCACTTAAATCAGCCCCAGCCAACATTACCCCCAGATCAATAACACGAATCCCTTGTTGTCGATCTTCAGCATATCCCCCTTGACCATCAAGAATGGGTCGCCCTAAATGCCGATCGCGCTTCAGGGGAGTTAATAATCGAGACTGGGATAAGAAGCGGATAATTTTGGCTTTACCTTGACCATCGACACTCTTTAAAATTGCAGCAGTCCGCCCTTCGGCAAATGCTCGTTCTTGAGGCCAATCTTCTAAAAAGCCATCATCACCCAGAGCCAGTTCACAAATGCCTTGAAAATAAGCATCAATGGTTTGCTGTTGAGTAATGACATTTTGCTGAATTGTTAAATCTCTAGAGATGACATATTGTCGCCACGCCACATAAACCGCAATCACCGCAATCAAAATTTGTCCCAGCGCACCAAACCATTCTCCCCAAGAGCCAAACTCATCCCATTTAATGGCAATCAATCTCTCATCAATCCATTGTTCGACTCCCAGTAGTTTCAAGACACTGAGCAGAGCAATGATCCAGCCTAACCAAGCTAAAATTGTAACCCACGGGAGAGGAGCTAAAGTCCGATAGAGAGAATTGAGACGGGTCACCACCACTGACCCCGATAAAAACAACGTACTGATGATTCCTGGTAGCATTAGCCACGGATTATCCCATAGCCAACCGAATAATAACAGCGCGATCGCGCCAATTAAGCCCAGTACCCTGCTTATCGTCTTATTGTTGCTAACAGAATTAGGATTAGAGGATGAGGAAAGGGATTCTGACATGGATTAGGATTGATATTATGAAGATGTTCACCCACTAATTATTACGCTTCTTATGGTTCGTTACTTATTTTTGAGTTGCGGTCTTAGTATGAGTCTTGCTTTGATTTCTAGCATGAGCGTTTCCCCTGTATTTGCTCAAACCCCTTTTGAGGAAGAAGACCCTTATCCCTCCACTGAAAGAGACACTTTTTCTAGTGAATTAGGAGATGGACTGAATCCTTTTGATTTAATCCACCGCTCTAACTTTAGTCAAGGTCGCTCTATAGAAGAATACCGCATTGAACAACAGCAAAACCTAAATAATGCTGCTTCTCAGTTTCGTCAGCAGCAACAGCAACTTTTGCAACAAGAATCACAAAATACAACAGAAGAGATGCAACTCCCAGACGAATCTTTCTAATGGCGACGCATATCGAGCCAGGGGAACCGAACCGGTAAATCATGAACCAGTTTCATCTCTGGCATATCGTCGCTTGCTTTTGTCATGTGCATCCCGTACCAATGGGCTCCTGGGAAAGCAGTTAACCCGTGGGCAAACACACTACACAAAACTGTTACGACCATAATCGAGAAAATCAACTCTCGTTCAACAATTGCTTGTTGTTCCAGAAGAAGCAACCCATATAAAACAGATGCAACCCCTCTTGGTCCAAACCAGCCAATAAAGAGGGTTGTTATCCATTGCAGCTTTAAGCCAATCACACTAATTGCAACTCCGACTAAACGGATAACAGTGAGGCTAGTCAGAGTATAAACGATCATTTGCCAATTCAAATCATCCATCGTGGGAAACACCATTGTTGCCCCAAACAACAAGAAAATAATAAGGTTAATTCAGCAATTAAACGAATCCCTTCACTATCAGGATTGAGATCAATCATTGCTAAGCCTTGGGGACTAAGCAGCAAACCAAAGGTCACAAAAACCATCGGCGGGGTGATAACTGTTTTTTCCAGATAACCAGAAATCAGTCCAAACCCCAGAATGAAAAAGGCAATAACGGCAAAGGTTTCAATCGTCATCTGCTCACTTGCTTCAGGCTCATGCTGATAATATTAAATTCTGATTAGGAGCGAACTAACATTCGCTCCTATTAAACAATTAATGCAAGAAATGACGAGTTCCCGTTAAAATCATGACAATTCCTAGCTCATTGGCTGCTTGAATCGAATCTTCATCACGACGAGATCCGCCCGGTTGAATAATGGTTGTAATGCCTGCTTTGGCAGCAGTGCGTACAGAGTCATCAAAGGGAAAGAAACCGTCACTGGCAAGGGTTGCACCTTGGGTTTTTTCTCCTGCTTGTTTGAGGGCGATTTCTACGGCACCGACACGGTTCATTTGTCCTGCACCAATGCCGATGGTTGCGCGATCGCGCGTGATAACAATCGCATTTGATTTAACGTGCTTGGCAGCTTTCCAAGCAAACATCATTTCCGCCAATTGTTCCGCCGTGGGTTGTTTTTCAGTCACAACTTCCCATTTGTCTTCACTATCGGGTTCATCATCTACCGTTTGTACTAAAAAGCCCCCAGCAATCACTTTCACCATGTCTTTGGGTCCAGCTTGCAGATCCGGTGAAATTAGCACCCGCAGATTAGACTTCTTCGCCAATACTGCTTTTGCCTCTTCATTACAACCCGGTGCAACGACACATTCTAAAAAGGTTTTGGTCATCGCCGTTGCCGTGGCTTCATCAATGGGTTGATTTAACGCCACAATACCGCCAAAAACCGAAACCGAATCTCCTGCAAAGGCACTTTCATAAGCATCGACTAAATGATCTGCAGAGGCAATGCCACAGGGATTGGTATGTTTCAAAATCGCTGCGGTGGGTTTATCGGTAAACTCATTAATAATCCGTCGTGCTGCTTCTAAATCGACTAAGTTGTTATAACTCAATTCTTTCCCTTGCAGTTGGGTTGCACCCGCCCAACCAGTAGGAATATTTCCGGTTTGATACCAGGTCGCACTTTGGTGGGGGTTTTCGCCATAACGGAGGGCTTGGCGTTGGGTTCCCATGAGGCTATACTGTGGCGGTAATGGGGAAACCTTTTCTTCATTAATCCCTGCTAAATAGGAACTAATCGCTTGGTCATAATCGGCAGTCAAAGTAAACGTTTCCAGGGCGCAGGTTTGACGGAAGTTGAGTGAGGGTTGTCCGCCGGTGCTGCGCAGTTCTTCTAAGTACGCCTCATATCGCTTGGGATTGGAAATGACAGTCAAGTGTTGATAATTTTTAGCTGCTGCCCGTAACATAGCAGGTCCGCCAATATCAATATTTTCAACAGCTTCAGCAACGGTGACATCAGGTTTACTAATGGTAGCGACAAAGGGATACAGATTGACCACAATCAGATCAAAAGGACGAACATCATTGGCTTCCATATCGGCTTGATCGTCAACGCGATCGCGCCGAGCTAAAATTCCTCCATGAATGCGAGGATGTAGGGTTTTCACTCGTCCCCCTAAAATTTCAGGTGAGCCGGTATAGTCAGAAACTTTTGTCACCTCAATCCCAGCTTCGATCAGTTTTTTCGCTGTTCCACCACTACTGACAATGTCAAAATCAAATTCCGAAACTAATTGTTGAGCAAATTCGACAATGCCGGTTTTATCGGAAACGCTAATCAGAGCTAACCGCTTCAATGTTTTTTCTCCTTAATCAATCGCAATCGAATTGATCTTATCTGGAAAAGGAGGGAACTACCTAATCTTAAACTGGAATTACCGATGCGCGATCGTCCATTCTCGGATTGCCCGTCGCAGCGATCGTCTTCCTTCTCCTCGGTAACGTTCTAGTAATGCTGGAATATCTTGGATGGGTAGGGAAGGAAAAATCCCACTGATTTCTACATTCTGATAGGTTTCCCCTTGCCGTTGATAAATTGTTAATACACCAGAGTCAAAGCAGGCGCCTTCCTGAACGGAAGGCGCCTGCTTTGACCGTTGGTCGTAGCACCAAATTTCAGGAACACCAAGGCGAGCGTAAATAGAAAAGCGATCTAGAGATTTGTTGGTCAAATCAATTTCTAAAGCTAAATCAGGGGGCGGATCTTGTTCTAAGTTGAAATCGAGTTTGCCCCGAATCGCTGCTTCATTTTGAAAATAAAAGCAGTTATCTGGTTCAACTCCCGCTAAGTATCTCTCTCGTTTCCAAGTGGTCGATCCGAGACATTCGTAGTCTATCTCTAAAGTTTCCGCGATATCTTGGATAACAATGCTAATCGCTTCTTTATAGTATTCATGTTCAGGTAAGGGAGTCATGATTTCTAAGGTTCCATCTTCATAAGCAACCCGTGCAGCACGGCTATTTCCTAAATCCAGCAAGAGATTCTCAAATTGTTGCCAACTCAGGTTGTGTAAAAGAACGCGATTCGCTTGAGACAACGCAGTGGACATAACCTGTTTTTTCTAGATAAACACTTAAAGCCATCATATCGTCAATAAAAAAGACAGGCGTAAAGCCTGCCCTGTCTAATTCCATGATTCAGGAATAATTTAGAAGTTCATTTCTACCGCTTGCACTCTTTCCACCTGTTTCTTCTTGAGTACAAGGAGAACTTGTGCCAGCATAATCGCACCAATAAATGCCATTAAACCTTTAATCCGTGCTGGGCTTTGTAAGACGATTTCACTATCTTCTTGTCCAAAACCGCCCACATTAGGATCATTGGTCAAAGCCTGTCCTTTTTCAACTTGATCCCCTTCCGAAACAATTAACTCTGGACCAGGAGGAATCGTTTCCATCACGCTTTCCTCTTCACTGACTTGAATGGTCACGTTGTAACCAAAACCACTATCTTCAATGGAAGTAATAGTTCCGCTTTGGCTGGCATTATAAACGGTATTGTTGCTTTTATTTCCTGCCGGATACACTTGTCCGCGACCGCGGTTTGCCCCTAAGTAAACGGGATACTTCCCAAAATAAACATCACTATTGGCATTGGGGTCTGGAGATAAAACAGGGAAGGTGATTTCTTGATATTCGTTTCCAGGTAAAGGACCCACCAAGACTACATTTTCTAACCCTTCTCGATAAGGCTGGAAGAAGACATCTCCCACTTTCTCCTTCATTTCCTCAGTCATCCGTTCTGGAGGGGCAATTTGAAAGCCTTCCGGAAGCATTAAAACTGCCCCCACATTAATGTCTCCTTTGGAACCATCCCCTAACACTTGCTGCATATCAGTGTCATAGGGAATATGAACCACTGCTTCAAAGACGCTGTCAGGAGCAACAGACATGGGAAGTTCCACTTCTGCTTCCTTAGCCCCCAGGTGACAGTTGGCACAGACGATGCGCCCTGTTGCATCACGAGGGTTTTCTGGGGCTGTTTCTTGCGCCCAGAAGGGATAAGCAGCAGCACTTTGGGGGAACAAAGCATCACTGGCAAAAAAGACAGTCAGGGTGGCAAAAACGATACAAAGTAGCGACGTAAGAAGACCCTTGGTTTTCTGGGTCAACGCTTGCCAAAAAGAGTTATTCATGGGTTCTTTTACTTTTTTATACTCGACTTGCTTGCTGATTTATTAAACGGAAAAGATTTAAGTCCACCAGGGTTCTTTATTGGTACGGAAATCTGTGTCTTCCCATTGGGTAAAGACAATTTTGCCGTCTTCAGTCACATCAGAGTTAACCAATGCTAGGGATAACGGTGCTGGACCGCGAACCACTTTTCCTTCGGCGTTGTACTGTGAGCCGTGGCAAGGACAAATAAATTTCCCTTCACTTTCATTCCAAGGCACAACACAGCCTAAGTGAGTACATACTGCATTTAAGCCATAGCTGGCGATTTCTTCATCTTCCGTAACAATAACGTAAGTCGGATCCCCT
>JAVLCL010000614.1:0-1563 GCA_031580825.1 Halothece sp. Uz-M2-17 | reverse complement strand
GAAAGTTCAATGAGTTCTGATTCCACTTGTGCTGAAATAACAACCACAGAAGCATTTTCTTTTGCTGCTAACGCTCGCACTTGTTCAACGGCTTGATTACCCGTGGCAAGATCATCTTCTGACACATTTGTGGCATAAATGATAGGTTTTTTAGTTAATAAACCAAGGGGTTTGATGATCGCTTCTTCGTCTTCGGTGAGTTCTACTTGGCGAGCGGTTTTCCCTTCATTAATCGCTGCTGCAAGTTTTTCTAAGATTTCTAATTCCGCTTGCGCATCTTTGTTTTTCTTTGCTTCTTTACGGGTGCGAGTGATGCGTTTTTCAATTTGGGCTAAGTCCGCTAAAGCCAATTCTAAATTAATCACTTCAATATCACGAACGGGATCCACTGAACCTGAGACATGGACAATATCGTCATTTTCAAAACAACGGACCACATGAACAATCGCATCCACTTCCCGAATATTGGCGAGAAATTGGTTGCCTAACCCTTCTCCTTGGCTTGCCCCTTGCACTAACCCTGCAATATCCACAAATTCAATACGAGTGGGAACGATACGCTGGGAATTCGAGATTTCAGCAAGGACTTCTAAACGTTCATCAGGAACTGAAACCACGCCCACATTCGGTTCAATGGTACAAAACGGAAAATTGGCTGCTTCTGCTTTGGCATTGGCAACTAGGGCGTTGAAAAGGGTTGATTTACCGACGTTTGGGAGTCCGACAATTCCTGCTCTGAGCATTTTTGTTATTTGTTCTTGGTTCTTTGTTATTTGTTTTTCGTTGAGAGAGATGTTCCATGGAACGTCGTCTGTACAATGGAACGTCCTGACATGATTGCTTTATGTTTCGCCTAAATAACCAATGACTAATGACCAATGACGAGTGACCAACATTCTATTATCTATTATGAACGTTGCATGATCAATTAATGGACGGCAAAAAAACTGACACAGGTTATTTACATTTGTTAATTCTGTTTACGGATAATGCCTCTGGCAGATTTTCTCACATTTTTGGCGGAAATTTTGCTGAATTTGGGGTAAACCGTTTATTCTGCTAGAGAAACGAAGGTTTTTTGTTATTTGTGTGGTGGAGGATTTTTTCTCGTGAGTCATCAAAATGGGTTTTCGCAAGGAGAACTAGAGACCAATCATTTGTCTCGCCATAGCAATCATCAATCATTGCGAGTGGGAGTGATTGGTGTTGGTAATATGGGACAGCATCATACCCGAGTGTTAGGCTTACTCAAAGATGTTGAGTTATATGGGGTTGCCGATATTAATGTTACTCGTGGATTGGATATCGCGAGTAAGTATAGGGTGCGTTTTTTTGAAGATTATCAAGATTTATTGGCTTGTGTCGATGCAGTATGTATTGCGGTACCGACACGATTACATTATCAGGTTGGTTTGCAGTGCTTGAAGGCAGGAGTTCATGTTTTAATTGAAAAACCGATCGCGGCAAGTATTGAGGAAGCAGAATCGTTAGTGAATGCAGCAGCAGAAAATAACTGCATTTTACAAGTGGGACATATTGAACGTTTTAACCCTGCGTTTCAGG
>JAVLCL010000613.1:0-1565 GCA_031580825.1 Halothece sp. Uz-M2-17 | reverse complement strand
CATGGATACGGAACGTCATGGACGAGTTTATTTTGCCATCATTAACCAAAATGGCAATCTTGCAACCTTCCGCCGACAACAAGATCAACTTTTGCAAAACTTACAGCAGCAGTGGGATTTAATTCCTTTTGATCAAAATGTCGCTGTACAACTGGGAGATTCAACCCGAATTAATTTTCTGTAATCATGCCAGAAATTAGTCGCTTTCTCGGAATTATTATTAAGCTGTTAAGCATTTAAATTGGCTTGTGGATATGAGGCAACAGGCAATAGGCAATAGGCAATAATGGGAGTGATCAGCCTTTCCAGCTAATTGCAAGAATACCCCATTTAAGTGCGTCTTAGCTTACGATGTATTATAACGATCATCCACCGCGCCATTTCCATGTTCGTTACAATACACAGAAAGCGATTATTGATATTGATAATTTATCAGTTTTAGAAGGAAAGTTATCACCCAGAGTTTTAGGTTTAGTAGTGGAATGGGCGACACTTCATCAAGCAGAATTAAGACAAAATTGGCAACGAGCTAGAGAGCAGCAACCTTTAAGTCAAATTGAGCCTTTAGAGTAAGTTATGCTAAAAGATATTATTCAAGTCATTCCTCAAGAAAATTATAAACTCTATCTGAAATTTGAAGACAGTTCTGAAGGGATTGTTGATATTAGTCAAGTAATCGAATTTTCTGGAATTTTTGAGCCGTTGCAAAATCTAGAGTATTTCCGAACTGTTGCAGTTAACCCTGAATGGGGAACAATTTATTGGCATAATGGTGCAGATTTAGATCCAGATGTTTTGTATTCTATCGTTACTGGTGAGCCAATTGCAGTTAGCAAGGATCAACTAACAAGAGCCAGTGATTTTTGAGGAAAAAGATCAAGATTCTGTACAGGCGAACAGTTTTACCCTGAACTTGTTGAAAAGCCGTTCGCCCTAGCCAAAAATTACAATAAATTATTAATGCTAATTTACGTCCCTTTCTTTGCTTTTTTTGCAGCTTTACGTTCTTGTTCTTTTTGTTTTTGTTTCTCCTGTTTGGCTTTCCGTTTGGCTTCGGCTTGTGCTTTTTCTTCGGCTAAACGAACCGCTTCGGCTGCTTCTTCTTTCTTCTGGAGATAATAGTGATAGTCGCCATCATAAACCACTAATTCCCCTTCGCTGATTTCAACAATTTTTGTCGCAACTTTGGAAATAAAATAGCGGTCGTGAGACACAATTAAAGCTGAACCATCATAATTTTGTAATGCTGATTCAATGGTTTCTTTGGCGGGAATATCTAAGTGATTCGTTGGCTCATCAAGAATTAATAAATTAACGGGTTGTAACAGCATTTTTGCCAGAGCGAGTCTTGCTTTTTCTCCTCCGCTAAGGGTTGCTACTTTTTTCTTGACGGTATCCCCACTGAATAAAAACTTACCCAGTAAGGCTCGGATCTCTTCATATTTCCAATCTGGAACCGCTTTTTGAATTGTTTCTTCAACGGTTAAAGTAAGATCGAGGGCTTCCGCTTGGTTTTGCTCAAAATAGCCTGGAATGACATTATGTTTTCCTAATTCAACGGTTCC
>JAVLCL010000066.1:0-10305 GCA_031580825.1 Halothece sp. Uz-M2-17 | reverse complement strand
CGCGCTGTGCTTGTAAAGATTGAATTTCCCCTTCCAATCCTCTTTTATCTAAACGATACTTAGCAATCGTCTGTTTTAAGGTTTCTTGTTCTGACAAGTCAGGAGAGTCATAGTGTAAACTTTCGATTCTGTTTTGTAAATCCTGTTTATCCTCTTCTAGAGTTTGAAGGCGTAATTCTAATTGGCGTGATTCTTCTCGCTGGCTAGTGATTTTACCCCGTTGAGTTGCAATTTCAGTCTGTAGTTCTTCTCGATTTAGTTTTAAGTCGTTTAACTCATTTTCAAGAGTAGTTTTCCGCCTTTCTAAATCAGGAACTTTTCCATTTAACTTTTCATATCGTTGAATGGTATTATTTTGAAAGTTAATTTTCGTTTCTTTCGACTGAATGTCCTTTGCTTGAGACTCAACTCTCTTGATTTTCGATTCAAGATCCTTTTTTAAAGGATCAAGAATTTTATACTTGAATCCAACAATACTAACTCCCTGAATAACAATTCCTAAGATTAGTATTCCTGATACATTAAATCCTATCCCTGCTAAGCTAAGCAGAAAACCGATCGCGCCCAAACTGACTAAGATACGATTATTGTTCCAATTCAAGTCCATATTTTTCCGCCCATCGAACACCAGTCATACATGATCTGAGTCAATCAAAGCTCACAACTTTTAAGTGTCAAATCACATAAAATTCATTGATCATTGTAATAACGACTGACTGATCTAAGGGCGAATTTGTACTTTTGTGACTATTTCTTTTCAGAATTCATCCCTTGGTCATATTGCTTTAAGATCAACCTTTGAATGGCAAAAATGGCGGGATTAACTTCCACACATTGACGTTGAGGATTGTTGAGATAAGTTTGTTGTTCGCTTTCTACCATTTCAATGTCTTGAGCTAAAAAGCGGTGCAAAACAAATCGGGGTAACGCCCAGACTAAAATGGGGCGGAGTAAGTTTAAAAGCCATTGGGGGAGTCCAATATTAAAGAAGAAATAAGCAAAGGAACGGCTTTCGGTTTTACTTACAGGTAAACGCATTAGGTAAAGGGAGGAAATGCCTTCTAAGGTTGTGGCATAGTGAGGATAACGATATTCGATAGTGATGGGAAGAGTGGTGACTTCATCAGCGCGATCAGTCAGTCCCAAAAACTTCGCCATGATCCCTTTATAAGAAACGTTATATTGAGCGCATACGGTGTCTTTTGTTTCTTTGAGACTAATCAGTTCCGGATTAAACCATCCTTGTAAGTCTTGATGAAGATAGCCATGGAACACATCCATTGTGTTTTCATTACACATGGAAAAATGAGCATTAAAATGAGCGGTGACGGGAACTCTTAACCATTTCGGGTTATCAAACTCAGGAAGATGTAGAATAGGCTTTTCGTCTGCTAAGTCAGCCTCACCGGGAAAAACCCAGATCAGTCCGTATTTCTCTTGTGTGGGGTAGCTACGAGCGCAAGCCCGAGGGAGTTTTTGGTCTTGGGAAAAATAGGGAATATGAACGCATTCTCCCTCACTATTAAATTCCCAACCATGATAAGGACATACTAAATGATTCCCGTTGACAGTTCCTTTATGGAACGCAACACCTTTATGAGGACAAGCATCGGCTAAAGCATGAACGCTTCCCCCTTCCTCGCGGAAAAGGGCAATATTTTGATACCAAACGGTTACTTGCTGGACTGTACCCGGCTTTAAATCCTGCGCCCAGGCGACCGGATACCAGTGATTCGGGTTAATTCCCACTTCTCGAATGCGATTTTGAACAGTTTGGCTTTGGAGCGTTGTTTTTAGTTCCATAATTTGTCAAAGAACGAATAACGAATAACAAGTAACAAATAACAAATTATTCCGTTTCGTGGCGAGAAATCGCAATTTCGATCGCGGCGTGAAGTTCTCGTTCTTTAAATGGTTTCAGAATATAACCATAGGGCTTACTTTCTTTGGCGCGTTCTAGGGTACTTTCTCCGGCATAAGCCGTTAGATAGATCACGGGTAAGTTATGGTCTTTATAGAGCTTACTGGCGGTTTCAATGCCATCCATTTCCCCTTGCAAATTAATATCCATTAACACTAAGTCGGGACGGTCTTGTTGAATCAGTTCAATTGCTTCTTCACCAGATGCAAGACGACCAATGACTTCATAGCCCATTTTTTCTAAACGTCTGGAAATATCTAAGGAAACAACTGCTTCATCTTCGACAATTAAAATTTTGTTAGCTGACATAACTTAAAATCGTTTGCGTTCAATGGGTTTGGGAAAAGTAATTTCAAAACTTGCCCCAGGGTTATTCTGAAATTTTAGAGTACCACGTAATTGTTGAGTTAGAGAAGTAATAAGAGAAACCCCTAAAGAACTGGTTTTATGAGGATTAAATCCTTCGGGTAAGCCAACGCCATCATCTTCAACTTTAAGCGCAATGCTTTCTTCTGCTTCGTCAATAAAGCCAAGGAAAATATGAATGGTTCCTCGACGTTGATTGGGAAAGCCATGTTTGAGGGAGTTAGAAACTAATTCGTTAATCAAAAGTCCGCAAGGAATTGCACTATCAAGATTGAGTTGAATTGATTGAATATCCATCTCTGTTTGCACCCAATCTGGGTTGACATTATAGGATGCAAGGAGATGATAAGTCAGATCCCGAATATATTCAGCAAAGTCAATATTCGCTAAGTTTGCTGCTTGATAGAGTTTTTCATGGATTAACGCCATGGAACTGATCCGGTTTTGGCTTTCTTCAAGGATGGCGAGGGCTTGTTCATCTTCAAGAGCTTGGGATTGTAGGGAAAAAATACTGGAGATAACCTGTAAATTGTTTTTGACGCGATGATGGACTTCTTTTAATAAGAGATCTTTTTCTTCAAGGGAGGCTTTGAGTTGTTCTTCGGCTTCTTTCCGTTCGCTGATATCGCGACAAACCCCGACAATTTCTCCATTTTGGGTCAAGTTAATGGAAAGTTCTTGAACAAAGGTACTACCATCACGGCGTTGTGCGCAAATGTCTCCACTCCAACAGCCTTGTGTGGATAGTTGCGGGAAAATTTCGTCATTAATGCGAGGGATTTCTGTGGGGGGATGATGACTACGCCAAGAGGTTCCGAGGAGGTGATGTGAGGAGTCATAACCGAGCATTTCACAGTAGGCGGGATTCACATAATGGAGTTCCCCGCCGGTATGAATAATCATAATGCCATCGGTTGTGGTTTCAATGGCGGTCAGTTGTTGCTGGAGGGTTTCTTGGGTGAGTTGTTTTTCTTTTGCCAGCGCGATCGCTGCTGCTGCTGAACTGAGCAATCCCACTTCCAATCGTCCCCAATTTCGTGCCACTTCGCAATTATCAAAGCCAATGACCCCAAAAAATTCTCCGTTAACCATTAAGGGAATCATCAGAAAGGAAATCGTATTATGTTCCCAGAAAAACTGTTGTTTCTCAGGGGGTAAATCGGTAACGGTCTTTTGTAAAAATTCTCCCTTCCGTAACTTTTCGTAAGATTCACGTCCGAGGTGTTCATAGGAAAAATTCCATTGCTGATGAAGATCGGGATAGTAAATGCTATGAGAATACCATTGCGCACACTTACGTCCTCGTAACCTTCCCTGTTCATCCACAAAGTTTTCATAGACATAGATGCGGTTGGCTTCACAGGCTTCTCCTAAAATGCCTAATACTTCTTGATAGAGGGCTTTATCAACCGTGGAAGCAAGCAGACGACGTTGCACCCCAACTAGGGCTTTTAAGTAGCGTTCCCGTTTTTTCAGGGCTTCTTTGGCTTGTTTGCGTTCGGTAATATCTTCAGCAATGCCGGCAATGCGATACACTTTTCCTTTTTCATTACGGACGGGAAAAGCGCGATCGTGAATCCAACGAATTTCACCATTGGGGCGAATAATCCGATATTCTTCATCATACTTACCCCGAATCTGTTTGCGGGAGGCATTGAAAATCCGTTCATAATCTTCAGGATGCACTGAATTTAACCAATCTGTGGGAGAATCATAAGCACTTTGTAAACTCCGTCCCCAAGTGGATTCATAAGCCGGAGAGATATAAATAAAACTTTGCTGAGTTAAATCCACCATCCAAAACACTTGTTCAATATTTTCAGCAAGCTGACGAAATTGATTTTCACTTTCTCGCAACGCTAACTCGGCTTGTTTCCGTTCAGTAATATCAATTCCAATTAAAACGGCAGCACTGGCCTGACGGTATTTTTGCGCTGCGACCAGAAAGCTACGAGTTTCACCATTTTTGATTGTGTTTTCTAACACTTGACTGGTTTCACTTTCACCACTGGCGAGAAACTCATACATAAACCGGACAAAGGAAGAACTGGTATTTAAGAAGCCAATTTCTTTCCCCACAAAGTCTTCTGGTTCCAAACTCAGGGTATGGGCTAATTGTTCATTGACCCCGAGATAATGTCCATCGCGACTCACCCAAGAGACTAAGCCGGGCACGGTGTTAATGACTGCTCGGAGTTGATCTTCTGCTTGACGGCGTTCTGTGACATCATTGAGGGTACCCGTAATGCCAGTAATCATTCCCTCAGCGTTGCGAGTGACCCGAGCCGTCACTTCCATCCAACAAAATCCCCCGCCTCGGGTTTGATAGCGGACTTCGTAGCGACAATGTTGATCGGGATTTTTAATTAATTTCTGAAATTGCTCTTGATTGTAAGTGAAGTCTTCAAAGTAGGTATAGTTAAGGAAAGATTGACCCAAGGTGTCTTCGACTGAATAACCGGTTATTTCTGTCCAAGCTGGATTTAAAAAAGACCAGATCCCACTGGTATTGACTTGGAAAATGACTTCTCGGATCCCATTGACTAAGGAACGGTAGGCTTGCTCACTTTCTTGTAGGGCAGCTTCTGTCATTTTGCGATCACTGATGTCTTCTAAAATGGCTAAGAGAGATTGAGGTTCTCCTTCTGCACCGCACATTAATGACATTGTGAGGTTGACCCAAACCCACTGGTTGTCTTGGCGAAGGTAACGTTGTTCTTGAGAAAAGGTATTTTGTTCTCCCCGTAATAATTCTGTAACTTTACGATCATTCACTGCAACCTGTTCGCTTGCAATCAATTCATGATAAGTTCGCGTCAATAATTCTTCTTGGGAATAGCCTAAAATTTCACAGGCTCTCTGATTGACTCGTTGAAAGCGACCGGTAATATCGAGTAAGGCAATTCCCACTGCTGCTTGTTCAAAAATACTCCGAAAACGCTGTTCACTGGTTTTCAGTGCAATTTCAGTTTGTTTACGGCTACTGATATTACGAGTGATCACGCCTAAATTAATGGGCGTTGCTGTATTAGAGTCTCGAATAACAAAAATATTGGCTAGAACCGATAATATAGCGCCAGTTTGGTGATTTTGTACTTCTAGTTCACCGTACCACTGACCGGTGTTGAAAATACTGGCAAAAATTTCTTGATCAAATTGTTGTTCGCTTTTAGTGGAAAAACAATCTTTTAAAGAAAGGTACAGAATCTGATCAGAAGTCACCCCTAATAGAGATTGACCCGCGGGGTTAAGGAATTCCACTTCTCCTTCGAGAGTGGTCAAACTAATGAGATCTTTACTATTTTCGACCAGTGTCGCTAGTTTTTGACGTTCGCTTTTGACTTGATTACTTTCGGTGATGTCAATGCCAACTCCAACTAAATATTCTTGATCGTTATCTAAGCAGACGCAGATCTGACTTAAATGACAAGTAGTCATTATACCCTGTTTACTGAGAAAGGTTGCTTCTGTGGTTGATTTTCCTTGCCTAAAGGCTTCTTGAATCGTATCTTCTACTTGTGCGCGATCCGACTCAATGAAGAAATCAAGGGGGTCAATTGCGCTGATTTCTGTTGTACTATAACCGGTAATTTTTTCTAATTCTTGATTCCAGCGCACACAGGGTCCATTTTTTTGGATCATGTAGAAAACACCGGGAAGGCTGGTAAGAATCGAATCCGAAATTTCTTTTTCTCGGTATAATTCGGCTTCTTTCTGCACGCGATCGCGCAAATCTCGCCCTTCTGCAATTAAAAGCACCACCTGACCGGCTTCATCCCGCACTGCCTTTAAGGATAAATCAATGGGCACTAATTCCCCACTTTCGGCGAGCATTTCCGCCTCATAGCGGACGACCCCTCCCACTTGAGCCAGTTTAATTGACTGCTTCACTTGAGCGCGATCCCAAGGAGAGGGCCACCAAGGAATTTCGGAGAAATGATGATCTTTCACTTGCGGAAGCCGACCTTGCACCAATTCTAAAGCAGTTTGATTGAGGTCAATCACGTTTCCTTGACCATCAAGCAACGCCATAATTTGAAAACTCTGATCAAACAACGCCCGCCATTTCTTTTCACTTTCAGCAAGAGCCTGATGAATTTTTTTGCGCTCACTGATATCTTGTAACAAGCAACGAAACTGCATTGCTTCCCCTTCTTGACCTTGAATGGCACTGAAACGCAATGCAGCGCAAAAAGGTTCCCCCTGTTGTGGAGATAAACTGACTTCGCATTTTTCCACCCACTTACTTTGATCAGCAACGGTTTGCATCACCTGTAACAGTTGCTCTTGCTCTTCTGCTACGGTTAAGAAATGGAGCAGAGAGCGTCCCACTAACTCTTTTGTTTGTAAGCCTAGTAGTTCTCCTGCTGTGAAATTAGCTTCCAAAACGTGCCCTTGGGCATCAATTGTTAAATAGCCATCAGGGGCAAAATTAAATAAGTCCTGATACCGTTTGCGATCAACCTCTGTCGCTTCACGGCTTAAAGCGAGGGCTTTTGCTTTTGCAATTCTGTCCCGAGCTAGCGGATTATTAAAAACCGAACTTAAATTCACTTCAGTACGGTGGCTCCGGATCGAATCAGTTTTGGAGGTAGTTTCCAGAGTCTCATGAGTTTGATCACAAGACTCAGTGGAAACCGTGGGTTGCTCCTCCCATTTTAGATATAAGCTCAGTTGTCGAGTTAGGGTTTGAATTTGAGCAGATAACCGTTGACGTTGTTGGAAATCTTGTTCTAGGGAGTGTTGTAGTTGCTTTGCTGTGGGTAGAAGCCCGTTTGTGGTTCGCTGATATAAGCCTTCTAAGCTGGGAGATTGGGCAAGATTTTGACCGAGAGTGGTGATACGATCAATCAGTTGCTGACAAGTCATGGTGGCAGTGGGGAGTAATTAATCAATTAAGTTTATCGTAAGCCTAACCACACCAAGAAACCTTGGTTAGTCATTAATTCAACCAGGAGCAGGGCAATAAATCCGATCATGGCAAAGCGCCCATTCATCCGTTCTGCATAGGGTGTCCAACCGAAAGCAGGGTTTTCTATTTCAGGGATGAGTGATTCATGTTGTGGGTTAGCTTCTGAGTTTGAGGTTTTTTCGTTCATTTATTTTCCTACGTAAATGGGTTTACGATCAGTTTAAAGGGAATAACGTATTTTTGCTGTTATCAGTTAACAATCACTCTTAGACTTTCGTTTCTATTCTCGACTTCCTCCTTCAGTAGAATTTCGCTTTTTGTGATCGAGTTTCTGGTCGCGATCGCTGCTCTATTTTTTTTTTCGTCTGTTGCTCATCATTTGACCTATCAATGATAAAATTAACGGTCTAGCTGGTAGGCTTCTGCCCAAAAAAGGTAACTGATCACAATTACCTAGAGAAAATTCAGGAGATCAGGGGATACAGCTTTTAGTAGGTTTAGAATTCTCTCTGATTTTTTCCCTTACTACTACTAAATCAATCATCAGCCTTAATTTTGTCTTGATTAGGATCCAGTTGACAAGCCCTAAAAAGTTACTGTTAGTTTTAGTGGACAACCACTGAACAACTGGGTTAATAGACGACAGTAATCACAAAGGGTTAGCGAACCTTGTTAAGGAAAAGCAGAACTTCTCTCTTCTTAATTAAAACCGTTGCTGATTTCCCCCTCCCCCTACACAATCGGTTTATGAAGCTCAGCTATCCGCTCATGGTTTTTATTTTTTATGCCATGAGTTTTACGGCTCATCTATTATAGGGAAGGTCATCTCCTCAATAGGCTCCTTAATGTTTCCATTGACCGACACCAGTGGCGAATTATCATAGAAAAAATCTCAATTATCCACTTCTTTGGCTTGTTAATCGGTTTTCTTTTCTCATTTCTGCAAAAAAGATCTTGCCGGTTCTCCCTTAACTGATTTTTGATTTTATCAGAGTGAACCCGATGGATGAATAATAGTAAATCTCAAATTTTAAAAATTTTCTTGTAAAATTGTAGGAGTTTAACGATATATTTTTAATAGGAGGAATGTTTCTGAGCAAACTCTCCCAACTGAACAGACAATTAAGAGGATAATTACACAGAAAATGGAAGAACAAACAGCACCGTTAAAAGGTCGTGCCCTGTTGCAAAAAGTCAAAGAACTCTCGCACTTGCCTCGTCGAGAAACGGCTAAAGAGTGTGGCTATTACAACATAACCAAAACCGGTCAAACCCGTGTCAACTTAACTGAGTTTTATGATGCGGTTCTTGAAGCGAAGGGAGTTCCCCTTGATCCCGATGGTGGAAAAGATGGTCGTGGACGTGAACCCACTTATAAAGTAAGTGTTCACAAAAATGGTCAAATTGTCATTGGTTCGACTTACACTCAAGCCATGGGCTTACAACCTGGGGAAGAATTTGAAATTAAGCTGGGCTACAAACATATTCGCTTGGTTCACATTGATGACGGCTTCAGTAAAGCAGAAGATGCTGAAGAACTCCAAGAAGCAGCATCTTAAGTCCGTCCCAGTTATCGATCATCCCTTCTCAGAAAAAAGAAATCCCCACTCAAAAAGAGCAGGGAACAAACAGAAAAGACAATCCTAAATTTTTCTGAGCCAAGGAAATAAATGGGTCAAAATTTATTTCCTTCCCACCTATGATTGTATAGCGGGATGCGTCGGAGGTCAGTATTCTCCTTTAAGAAAACGACCATCTTTCCGTCGCACCGCTACTACACTGGGTCGGGGCGGGTCATTAGGGCGTAACCCTGGCCAATTCGAACCAAGAGGGACTTCCCGCTCTTGGGTAAAGCGTTCACCGGTGGTGGTTTTCATCGCAAAAGTCCGGGTTTCACTTGCCATATTTCGGCGTTTCCCATTGGCTGCTCCGACGTGCTGTGGGGCTAAGAAGAGAGTTTTTTGGTCATTAGTCAGCCAGATCCCACAAATTTCACATTCCATGGGTCCGACAGCAATGGGATAAGCCATTCCTGCATTGTCACCAGAAGTGGGTAAATACCAAGCGGAGTTATTGCCAAAAATCCCTCGCATCGCCGATTGATCAACGCCATCACGATCTGAAATTTCTAAATTATGCTTACTGGTCGAAATGTCTGTTACCATCCAGACATCTCCATCGGCATCAATATCAAGATTATCAGGATTGACAAATCCTAATCCCCCTTCTGCGGGTTCGCCACCGAGCGCAAACATTTCCCAACGAAAACTCATGGCTGCGGGATTATTCTGATCTTCTTGTAACTTCATAATCCAACCATATTCATAGGCTTCCCCATTCGGACCAGCAAAGACTTGGTTGTCAGGACCCCCATCGCCACCGGGACGACCGGAGGTGAAAGCAATAAATAACGTGCCATCTTTTGCCACATCCGTATCTTCCGGACGGGCGGTGCAACTAATTCCGGCTGCGTTGCCAGCAAAGTGAGCATCAATTAAAATTGCACCTTGCTTCTCTGTGTGGTTGCCCATGTAGAGGTCGCCTAGGGTTTTGAATTTCGTTTTGAAGGCTTCGGCTTCGGCATCGGTGGTGATGGCAATAACACCACCTTCGGCGCGATCGGGGTTGGGAAGCATGACTTTATTCCCAAAAACGGTACTGGGACGAACCGGATCAACGGGAGTGTCTGGCGTGAGGGTAACCCAGCGTCCACTGCCATCAGGGTTAAATTTTGCCCCATAGAGCATTCCGTTTTCGAGGAGACGAGAGTTACTTTTGTCGGTTACATTTTTGACGGTATCTTCAGAGACAAATTTGTAAAGATGTCCGCCGCGACGATCGCAGCCCGAATAAAAGGCAAGTTTTTCATTAGCAACTGCCCGCACGCCGACGGCTTCATGACGGAAGCGTCCCAGCCAAGTATGTTTTTTCCCGTAATCGGAGGGATTCGCGGGATCCACTTCTACCATCCAGCCATATTTATTTCCCGGCAAACCGAAGACATTGGCGCGTCCATCCACTGTTCCATCAGTGAGGATAAAGGGGGTGTTACTGGGGTCAAATGCTGAACCATCTGCCATAACCGGTTCAAAAACCTGATCTTGGA
>JAVLCL010000612.1:0-1577 GCA_031580825.1 Halothece sp. Uz-M2-17 | reverse complement strand
AGTGCTTTATTCAATACAATAAAAATATCGAGGACTTTAAGCAAGTCATTACAAAGTTAAGACCTAATTTTGCAAGTGGAAGTTGGGTTCCTGTACTTGAGAGATACCAGAAGTTTTTAGAGTCTCTACTTTCAGTAATACGTTCGTTAATGAATCCTTCAGAATCACTTCCCTATAGAAAATACATTGAGGATCTCATCCAAGAAATTAAAAATATAATTGAACAGGAAAAAAAGAGGGATTTCCTAGGAGCTTGAAAGGTAACCAGCTTGATTGCTTAGTGCAAAATGCCAGACAAATATTAGGTTTCTGATTGCCCATGAGACTCATCAACAATTCTCTCGTAAACCACTTTGATCATTTCTGCGCTTAAATTTTCCCGCAGTTCCTCATCATTCATCACACGGGCGAAAATCTCTTCATTTCCCTCAATTCGTTCTACAAAGAGGGATTCCAGCATTCGCTTAAACACAGGTTCAAAGTCTTCGATCGCGTTGGCTTTAGCTGCTTGACGTAAGGATTCATTCGCGATCGCGCTTTCTTGGACTTGATCAAAAAATAGCTGATCAGCAAGGGTGAACTCAGTTCCGTGACGTTCGTTGAGTTTTTCAATTAAAGTAGAGAGATTGGTATCTTCTTCTTGTTGGCGGGTTCCCGTTTCTTTTGGTCCCGATAAGGCATTCGTTTCCCCCTGTCTTAAATCAATGCTTCCCTCGCTGATCTTTTCCAAGCGATAATATTTGAGTTCCACTTCATCATCAACTTTAACGGCGGGTTCGTTTTGAGAACGGGGTAATTTACTCAAGAGATAGCGTCCAAAGGTGTAGAGTTTTTCTAGTTCGGAATCGCTGTAAGGAATAATCTGAGAGAGGAACAAATACAGGTTGCGGAAACTGCTGAACTGACTTTTGAACAAGGCTTGTTCTTCTTCTTCTAACTCAGTGTAACGCTCAATCACGCGATCGAGAATGCTATTGAGTTTTTTATGTTCCCCACCTGTGGGGTTGGCGCGGTTGCGATACCAAATCTCGCAGAACTGATCAATCTCACTGCTGTCGAAAATCTGCCATTGTTTGAGGGTGTAAGCCAGTTCATCCAAGCGATGGGGATCGGGTTCTTCTTCTACATCGGTTAATTCATAGTAGGGCTTAAACGCCTCGTAAATCTCTTCTGGTTCATTAACGAAATCTAGAACAAAGGTATCCTGTTTCCCAGGGGCGATCCGATTGAGGCGAGAAAGAGTTTGTACTGCGCGTATCCCTGACAGGCGTTTGTCAATATACATGGTATGGAGAAGCGGTTGATCAAACCCCGTTTGGTATTTATCCGCTACTAAAAGCACTTGGTAATCATCGCTGGCAAATTTTTCGGGAAGTTCCTGTTCTTTAATCCCCTGATTCATCTCTACTTCAGAAAAGCTGTCATCTGGGAAGTCAGAGAGTTCAACTTTCCCTGAAAAGGCGACTAATGAGCGAATATCATTATAGTTGTTGGCTTGCAGGTATTTATCAAACGCCAGCTTGTAGCGAACAGCGTGTTCTCTGGAATTAGTCACTACCATTGCTTTGGCTTTTCCC
>JAVLCL010000065.1:0-10328 GCA_031580825.1 Halothece sp. Uz-M2-17 | reverse complement strand
CGATAGGGTTGATACAACAACTCTGGTGCATAAAGGGTTCCCCCTTCATTACGATGGAAAAAATGATTCAGCGTCCAGCCTAAAATCGCTTCATCGGAACAAAACCATTTAAATCCCGCCGATGCAATATCCGAAAGCACTTGTGGACTAATCGCTTGTTCTGAGGGCCATAACCCTTGCGGTAAACGATCAAATCGAGATTGATAGATCGCTTTGGCTTTTTCTAAATGAGGGGGAATGTCTTCTTTCCAAGAAAAACGGTGTTCGGGGAGGATAATATTGGGAACCGCAATCTTAGCAACATTTGTATCTGCTAATAAAGGAAGAATAGGATGGGTATAAGGACTGGTAATGAGTTCGAGTTGTCCTTCTTCTTGCATCCGTTTATGTTGGGGAAGAATTTGACGAATAATCTCTTGCTGTTTCGCGCAAATCTGTTGACGATCTTTTAAGGTAAAACCTTTACCTTTTTCTAACCAACGAGCAATATCGGGGTCACTCCAAAATAACGGGTCAATCCATGCTAAGTTATGCCAAGCCAGAAGGTCGCTATAGTCTTGTTTGGTCCAATTATGTAAACACCACACCGCACCATGATCTTTCCGTTGTTGATACAACTCTCGGTAACGGGGATGCGGATCAATCAGGGTTCGGTAGTTAGCATCAAAAAAATGATTAATGATATATTGCCGTTTTTGACGATCTAACTGATTTTCTGGGGTTAACGTTAGGTTCAGATAAGGATCGCGAGCGTTTCCTTGAGCATAATCTTCTAATTGACGGATTAATGTTGGAACTAAGTTAACGGTTTGATGCAGTTTGGGATAACGCTGTAGTAATAAAATCAGATCGAGATAATCTTTTGTCCCGTGTAATCGAACCCAAGGTAGATGATATTCCCTTGGCGAGGAGTAATAAAGCGGTTGGTGCTGATGCCAAACAAAGGCGACGTAGAGGGGATAAACCATACCAACTTGAATAAAGATAAGTTAAAGATCAGGGACGAGACAAGCTATAGCAGTGATCAGTTACCAGTTACCAGTGAACAAAGAACAAATAATACTAACCACTTAATCCTTCAACAGACCCAGAAAGGCTATAAAAATATTCTAGAGGGAACACAGCTATCTCAAACTGTATTCCCCAATCGGAGACCAGAAAATTGTTATTTGTCTAGATTAACAGGTGCAGTAACATCAGCCAGAGAGATTTGAGGATGCTCTGCGTTGGCTTCTTCGATCATTTCGGTTTCCGCGTTCAAAATCGGTGTATTGGTAACGGAGGCATTAGCAATCGAGAACAGAGGATTCGATAGAATTCCAGCTAAGGAAGTAACAACCAAAGAAAAGACTAAGCCCACTTGCAAAGGACGCATTCCGGGTAAGTTCCAACGGATTTCAGGATAATTTTGGATCGCTTCCGACATTTCTTGCGGTTCTTTCACGACCATCATTTTCACCACGCGGATGTAGTAGTAAATGGAGATAACGCTGGTGACGAGTCCTAAAATGACGAGACCGTATAAACCGGCTTGCCAACCTGCCCAAAATAGATAAATCTTACCGAAAAATCCGGCTAAGGGCGGAATTCCCCCTAAGGAAAGTAAGCAAATACTTAAACCAAGGGTCAGTAGGGGATCTTTTTGATATAAACCTGCGTATTCGGTAATTTGATCGGTTCCGGTGCGGAGAGAGAAGAGAATAATCCCGGTAAACGCGCCCAGGTTCATAAACAGATAAACCAGTAAATAGAAGATCATGCTGGCATATCCGGCTTCGGTGGCTGCAACCATGCCAATCATGATAAAGCCGGCTTGACCAATGGAGGAGTAAGCCAGAAGCCGTTTCATGCTGGTTTGGGCAAGGGCAACGGCATTCCCTAAAATCATACTTAAGATGGCAAGGGCGGTGAAAA
This sequence comes from Halothece sp. Uz-M2-17, assembly GCA_031580825.1. Classification (GTDB taxonomy): domain Bacteria; phylum Cyanobacteriota; class Cyanobacteriia; order Cyanobacteriales; family Rubidibacteraceae; genus Halothece. The sequence goes on along the minus strand of JAVLCL010000065.1, from coordinate 8,414 downwards.
TTAAACGCCATTGCGGTTGTTCTAACGGGAAGGCGACGACTAATAAACGAATGGCGAGGGCAAATCCGGCTGCTTTGGAACCAACGGATAAAAAGGCAACCACAGGAGTGGGCGATCCTTCATAAACGTCCGGTGTCCATTGGTGGAAGGGAACTGCGGAAATTTTAAAGGCAATTCCGGCAATCATAAAGACAAGCGCGATCGCGCTGGTGAGTTCTCCCCCTTCAGTTTGGGCAATTCCGGCTGCAATTTTCGGTAAGCTGGTTTCTCCCCCAGACAGTCCGTAGAGAAGGGACGATCCATATAAAAAGACGGCGGAACTGGCTGCACCAATTAACAGATATTTTAAAGCAGCTTCATTAGATCGAGAATCTCGTTTCATGTATCCCGTCATTAAATAAGACGAAATACTAAGGGTTTCTAACGAAACAAAAATCATCACCAGTTCATTTGCCCCCGAGAGGAACATTGCCCCCACCGTCGCTGTGAGCATAATTGTGATGAACTCAGAAAGGGCCGATCCCGTTTGTTCCACATAACGAATTGACATTAAAATCGTTACAGCTGTGGAAAGGGCAATCACGCCACGGAAGACAATACTGAGGTCATCCGCGCTAAAACTCCCTAACAGCGCGATCGGGTTTTCACTATCCCACTGGAAATAAAGGGCAACCAGAGACGCGAGTAAACCGCCAATGCCAATATAAGGCAGCACCCTCGCAGCATTCCGTCCCACAATTAAATCACCAACGAGAACAATGAGAAGGGTAATAACAATAATTCCCTCAGGAAGAATTAAGCCTGCGTTGAGTTGAGCAGAAAAGTTACTTGTAAAGTCCATAGAAGTCCATATAATGTTACGGATTTTAAAAGATGTTTAGTACAGCGTACCAAGATTTAGGATAACAGCCTATTCCTTATTCCTCATCGAATGAGAGCAAATGATAGTACAACATCATCTTTAATATTTATTTTGCGTTTTATAACGATGCTTAATAAAAGTTTATGTCGCATCAACTTAGAATTGTAGCTCTCAAATGTTTCTCAAGTCAGGCTTTTCTTCATGATCAAGATTAATGAACCTGAATTGGGTGATAAGTTTTATTAAGTTTTGTGGCTCAATTCTAAGGTTTTTCCTATCTTGTAGAACAGTAGAAACGTTTGTGAAAAACGATTCATCAAGCTGTTTTTCAAAGGTTAAGCGTATGTATCCACGATTCACTGTTATCCCTCGCTATCAACTCGACGATCAGATTCCTTGGTTAGAAGGCATTGATCCGTTAAGAAATTATTGGATTGCAGTTAATGGGGATCAATCTCAAATCGTAACCCTTCTCGGTTTAACAACTACTTCCTTTGAGGAGTTTAAACAAGTCATGCGCCGTTTCCGCAGTCTCAAGTCTGGAGAAACGCTTTTACTCGGAAACAGCGAACAGAGTGGAAAAATTATCTGTATTAGTAGCAATTGTTATGCTTATGAGGCTGATCTTGATGGCGCACCCGTTTGGCATCTATTTGATCAAGAAAGCCTCGATAGCTTATTGATGTCAGCCCATCCTGACTGGCAATGTTCCCAAAAAGATTTATTGTTAGGTCGTACCCAATTAGAAGCGTCTTGGCAAACCACTGCCGTCGCCTAATTTAGCGTTGAATCTGGGCTAGTTCTTCCCAAGAGGCGAGTAATTTCACAACCACAATTTGAAATTGGTTGTCGGCGTTGATTAAAAATTGCCAAGCTACGTTAACCGTAAACAGAGAGGTTTTAACATAACCTTGAATTCGGATGTCTAATTCTCCTTGGTCTTCTCTTGCCATTGTCCCTTTTTGGGGAACAAGGGTCATGCCCATTGCTTCTGTAGCAAGATATTGCGCGATCGCGCGGTTGCCAACAACAGGTTCTTCTAAGGGAGGGTGCAGTTCTCCATCTTGGGCAAATAAAGCAGCAGTGCTGTTAAACGCTTGTGCATTTAAAGTTTGAAAATACTGTTTAATCAGCCCATGATCAATTCCTGAAATGGTAATGGGCTGGCGATATGGAGAAGCAATAGACATAATTGGTTATTCGTTATTCGTTATTCGTTATTCGATCACTGATCATTAATTGGGGATGCCAGTTTGAAATCCATCCTGACATCCCGAAGCGATGCGAAATTAAGCGAGAGGATCAACGCCCATATCAACGACAATGCGACGTAAGATCGTGATTTGCTGGTTAAACTCTAACCACTCGATTTTAGCGACCACTTGACTTCCTGCTTCTGACATCTGATAGCCAGATGGCATCGGAATCACAGTTCCGTCTTCCATCCATTGCGCTAAGCGATACCAGAAAGCAAGTTTAGTATTTGCACTGAGAACACCGTAAGCCCGAGTTTCAGGGGTGTTCACTTTCTCAACGAGGTGACGCATAAATTGGAGTTGCTCTTGATGAGGCATTGCTTTCACTTGGTTGAGCAACCCTTCCGCGAGTTGTAATCTTGCTGCACCGGGAGCAGCAGGAGTAATTGCTTTTCCAGTTTGCAAGTAGATGAACCAAAGTGCCGCCAGCTGGTCATCAGTGGTGAGTTGTTGAAATTGAGTAATGGCAGTATCAACAGCTTCAACTGGGGTAGAAATGAGATTTTGGTTGCTAGTGGCGACCATAGTTTAGTACCTCTTGCCTTAAATAAATGAACTTGCTTCAAGCTGTGTTTGATTCCATTATGTAAATTTTTATTAACAAACGCAACACTTTAGCCATGAGAATGGTAGATCTCAACCATAAGTTATAACAGATTGATAAACACACAACGGTTCTGTGCGGTTTATGGCAACCACGGATAATCCCGAAAATTAGGTTTTCGCTTTTCTAAAAAGGCTTGTTTCCCCTCGCTGCCTTCTTCTGTCATGTAATAGAGAAGCGTGGCATTGCCCGCCAGTTCCTGTAAGCCCATTTGCCCATCACAATCGGCATTAAAGGCAGCTTTGAGACAACGAATTGCAGTGGGACTTTTATCTAAAATTTCATTTGCCCAGTTAATCCCCTCTGCTTCTAACTGTTCAACGGGGACAACGGTATTGACTAAGCCCATATCGAGAGCATCTTGAGCGGTATATTGACGACAGAGAAACCAAATTTCCCTTGCTTTTTTCTGTCCTACAATTCGGGCGAGATAGCTTGCACCAAAACCACCGTCAAAACTCCCTACTTTTGGTCCGGTTTGCCCAAAAATCGCATTATCCGCAGCAATGGTGAGGTCACACACTAAATGCAAAACATGACCCCCACCAATGGCATAACCTGCGACTAACGCAATCACTACTTTCGGTAAGGAACGAATCGCTCGCTGTAAATCTAAAACATTCAGGCGCGGTGTTCCTTCATCGTCCATATAGCCCGCTTTTCCGCGAACACTTTGATCTCCCCCAGAACAAAAGGCATATTTGCCATCGGTATGAGGTCCTGCACCTGTTAATAAAACCACGCCAATGCTGGTATCTTCTCGAATGCGGGCAAAAGCGTCATACAGTTCAAAAACCGTTTTCGGGCGAAAGGCATTCCGTTTGTGGGGACGATTAATGGTTAGTTTTGCAATCCCGTCTATTTTTTCGTAACGGATATCTTCGTAAGACTTAACCGTTTGCCAATTTATTTCCATTTGTTAACCAATTCTAAAAATTCAGACTCATTATTCTACCGTATATAATGCTACGCGCTGGGGAAAGGAACAAATAACGAAAACAAACTCAGCAATTCATATTACTTAATAATTACAGCACTTTGTTTTAAGTCTCAATAATACTTTATGTTTTTTGTTCCTCGCATTCTCCTGAAACCGTTATCCTAAGAAATGGAATATATATATTTTTTCGTTTGGAGTGGAGAAAAGAATGGATATTATTTCTTATCAAAAGCAAAATCCCACTCAGTGGTCAGTGGTTGTGTTTATAACCCTCTGCTTCTGGTTGAGTGCAAGTTTAGTTTTAGATTTCGTGATTATTCCTTCTTTAATGGAAGCAGGAATGATGACCCAACCCGGTTTTGCCAGTGCTGGGTATTCCATGTTTGGTTTTTTTAATCATATTGAGTTACTTTGTGCAGCAGTTATTTTAAGTGGTGTTTTTGTCCTCACTAAAAATCACGTTTTTCCGAAGAAACAACAGCAATGGTCAATTATTTTATCCAGTTTATTACTTGCTGTGGCTCTCATTTGTAACTATTTTCTGACTCCCCAAATGAGTGGATTAGGAATGGATTTAAACTGGTTTGAATCAGTGCGGTCTATGCCGGCGGAAATGATGGAACTCCACGCAGGGTATTGGGGATTAGAACTCATGAAATTTGTTTTGGGTGGCATCTTATTAGTTTGGAGTTTCCGCGCTTGGAAACCCCAAGAAAATTATTAAGTATTGGCTTCCTTCTTTGGTTGAGGGACAAAGTTAGCTGTTACCAAAAAAACAAGAACCAATTAGTCAGTTTCTGCCTCGTCGAACATTAATAATTTCAACGCTAATAACGTGAAGCCAACTGCTGCTAAGGCTTTAAGAAAACGAGTGGGGAGGAGTTGAGCCACACCTCCCCCTAACATCACTCCTAAGAAACTCGCCGTTAATAAAGCAGCAATACAGCCTAAGAAAACAGCTGTCGGTGATTTGCTATTGCCACCGAGCGCGATCGCGGCGAGTTGACTTTTATCGCCAATTTCTGCCACAAATACTGTGACAAAGGTTAATCCTAATAATTGCCAATCCATATTTTTTGTAACTAACGTTTCAGTAAATCATTCACCGGTTTGTGACTACACTCCTTCAACCACATCTCCCAAAAGTAAAACTGCAATCACAAGAAGTAACCCTGCGACAATCACTTCTAAGCGTTGAGGAGAAAGACGTTTAGCTAACCATTGCCCCAAAAGAACACCAATTAAACTGGTCATAATCAGAGCAAGGGCAGCCCCTAGGAAGACAATAAAAGGCGATCGCGATTCAGCAGAAATTAACAGTGTTGCTAACTGCGTTTTATCTCCAATTTCTGCAAGAAAAATGGTAACAAAGGTTGAAAAAAATACGGCAGAGAACCCCTGTTGAAAGAGGGGAGTTTTGGGGTTTGAAGTCTGAGTCGAAACGCGATCGCGCGGTTTAGTCACTGCTTTAAATGAATCCTTTGCATCTCCTGCACCATTCTATCCTGGTTCTTCCACTGTATCGAAATAGCGAGTAATCTCCACACTCTCTTCCCCATAAACACTAGCAATCTGTTCACAGCAACAATCAATGGCAAATTCATTAAACTCTTCCTCCGTAACTCCAAACATCCGCGCGAAATTTTCGACACTGACACGACAGAAACGGGGACGTTGCTCATAAATACCACAGGTCCGAGTTTCTTTTTGGTAATGAATACACCAGCCGTCTGCACCGACTAAACTATAATATTGGGTCAGTTCCTCTGCTGTGAGATAAGTTTCCAGTTCCTCTCGCTCAGAAGGTTGAAGATAACAACAAGCACCGCAGTGCTGCATACAAGACCAATGTGCCACAATTATTTTTCCTTATTTCCAGTTGTTGCGTTGATTACCATTAACGGATCGCCAATCGTTGTTATTTTCCAAGGGGGCGTGTCCACATAGCGTGCAGACACTAAAAAGGGAACTTGACGTGACAAGCGAGCAATCATCGCTTCTGGGGGAACAAATCCCGTGACGTAAGGTTCATCAACACTTCCCACATAAGCATACACCCCATAATTTAACCAACGTCCCGCAACTGTATTCACATCATCAGGGCGAGTTGCTGAAAAACTGTGGATTAAATACATCGCTGTTGGCGTATCCAAAGTGGGGATATCTTTAACCCTAGCCTGACCATTCCCAACCGCAAAGTTGGCTTTTCCCCCTCGGGAATTCATAAAAATTAAATCATATGTCCACGGTTGAGCGGTCAGATCTTGCCACGTTTTTTGACTGGCTTGACGCGGTTTAATTTCCGTCGTCGTGAGACCCATTTTCTCTAACCATTGACGACCGTTTTGAAAATGGTAGGCTTTCCAGCTATCGGTGTGGGGATAACTATCATAAAGCAAGGCTTGGTCTGCATTGAGAAAAATAGCACACATTGCCTGATAAACCGCACGTTCGGCACTGCCATAAATCCATCCCGCGATCGCGTAACGTTGTCCATCTTGATGTCTTCCTAAACCATCGGTTACAGCTAATAACTGACCATTTTTAGGGCTACGATACTTCACAGGAAGATCTCGGACTAAGGTAATTGTATCAATGGTATCTCCTAAATCTTGATAGTCATATCCAGTGTTAGCAATTAACTGATTGACTTCATCAGATAAAACCTTCCAACTTTTTGGGGAAAGGGTTTGATTCACGTTACCAAAGTATCCGTCTAAAAAGCGTAAAGGTTGACCGCGATCAGCAGCCAACGCCACAGCAGCAACTGCTGCGCTGTCATGGACAGAGGTTATGACCACGCCAGGGGGGTTCCATCCTAACTGTTGCCAAGTTTCTTTGAGGGTACTAATATCACTGTCCCAAGCAGCAGCCACAGCTTCTTCCATCAGGCGTTTTTGATCCGCAAAGAAAGAGGATTGAACCGAAGGCAATTGAATCACTTCTTGGGGTTGAAAACGTTTTAGAAATAGAGGCGTATAGTAATCATCTGCAATTAAGATCGGGTAACGTTCCTCTAAACTCCACTCTTGAATTGCTTTTAAAAAAGTCACGGGATCCGGAACTAACACCACTCGACTTGCTGTGGGAATTGCTTCACGAAGGGTTAGAATTTTATGCCCAAGCTGTTGTTGCCAAGTTTCAATTTTAATAACATTCGGAATCGGCGGTGACGAAGCAGGAATATTGCGCGATCGAAACGGATTTTCGTTGAGAGAAAACCCAACCAGAAGAATCATAAATAAACTGGCTAAGCGATAGGGAATCCTTTTTAATCTCTTGAGGCTAGTGAACAATATCTGATTCCTGAGCTACTTTTTGTCGCCACCGTTTACGCCATTGACTGGTCGTTTCTAGCTTACTGTTCAATTGCTCTTGTTGACGACAGTTTAAAATTGTCTTAGTTGACCCCTCTAAAGTCGGATCACGGTATGGAATCGCAGCCCTTGTCTGTTGATGTTCTTGATCTAATTGTGATAATGGAGGTAACGCTTCAACGTTCCAACTGGCAACAGTAGAACGGCGATTCATCCCCATCGTTGAACTATAATAGAGTCCAGCCAAACTCAACGCAGTTCGCATTGCTGCTGCACAAGAGTAGGTCGCCAGTCGTCCGTTTGTATGCAAACATTGAGCAACTCGGGCAAGAAATTCAACTGTCCAAAGTTGGGGACAATGGGGTGGAGAAAAAGGGTCGAGAAAGATTGCATCGGCATAAAATCCTTTTTGAATCACATCTTGAATTGTTTTTCGGGCATCTCCAATTAATAGCTCAGCTTTAAAATAAGGCTGATCAAAACTCTGTTGCTGGGCAAGATGCGTTAGCAATTCTGGAATCGGAGATGACCACAAATCTAAAAGGTGATGTTGAGTTGTGGCTTGAGGAACTCGCAAGTCTGACTCTAATGCAATCACCTCCACATAGCACTCTGGATTAATTGCCCAAATGGTTTCCATGGCTGCTGCGGTGTTATAACCTAAGCCATAGCAAATATCCAAAATTTTGAGTTGAGACTGCTGCTTTGCTTTGTTTGCTAATTGACAAGGAATAATAAATTTTTCTTGGGCTTCTTCCTTTGCCCCCCGTAAAGAATGGAAGGTTTCTTTAAACTCAGAGGAAAAGAAAGTGTAAGAACCATCAGAAGTACGTTGGGGGGTAAAACTCATAACCATTAGGCAGACTTAAGCTCCAAATTATGCTTCATTATGATCATCATTGAGAGCATGTCCTTTATAACGACTCAGATTAAGCCAAGGTTGATATTTGGTGTAAATGTCGAGACCCGGTGGTTTTTCTCGAAATGTTTTTGGTTGTTTATAAGTCTTTGCCGGATACTCTTCACGGAGGGTTTCCACAGTTTTGTAGTGTTCCTGCCATTTCTTAATAGAATCAAGCAACCGTTGAAACTGAAAATAGGACTCCTTATATTTTTCCATTAAAGCAATATGCTGGATGATTTTGCTGTAGGTGTTAGGGTTATTTTGTTTAGCTGTAATCCCAACAATTTGTCCCAGTTTCTCAAACATTGTGTAGTTAAGTTTGACTTGCACCAAGATCTGTTTAGAATCATGTAGCTCTTCTTTACTAATGTTATTAACAAGGTCAGAAATCTTTTGCAGAATTGAGAAGTCAGCTAATTCATATCGCTTAAACAAATAGAGCAAGCGTAAGCCTAATTGATGTTCATAGGATAATCTTTTCAGTTCCTGTGAATAACTTTGAATCGCCTCAATGCCTTCAGTGGTTTTGAG
>JAVLCL010000611.1:0-1596 GCA_031580825.1 Halothece sp. Uz-M2-17 | reverse complement strand
AAGGAGAAACCGTTTACATTTTAGAAGCCAATCCTCGCGCCTCTCGTACCGTTCCCTTTGTCTCCAAAGCAACTGGCTTCCCTCTGGCAAAACTTGCTTCTTTAGTGATGTCCGGGAAAACCTTAGCCCAACTCAACTTTACCGAAGAACCGCGTCCTGACCATATCGCCGTCAAAGAAGCGGTCTTTCCCTTCGATAAATTCCCTGGCACCGATGTTATTTTAGGTCCGGAAATGCGCTCCACAGGAGAGGTAATGGGCATTGACTATGAATTTGGAAAAGCATTTGCTAAAGCTGAACTCGCAGCCGGTCAACGCTTACCCCTGTCGGGAACCGTATTTGTTTCCACGAATAATCGCGATAAACAACTGGTAATTCCGGTGGTGAAAGACTTTATTGAACTGGGCTTTAATATTATCGCCACGGAAGGAACAAAAGCAGCCTTAGAAGCGGAAGGCTTAGAAGTAGAACTCCTTTTGAAACTCCATCAAGGTCGTCCTAATGTTTTAGATGCGATTAAAAACCGCAATATTCAACTGATTATCAATACACCTACCGGACAAGAAGCGCAAACCGACGGTCAACTGATTCGCCGGACGGCACTAGCGTATAAAATCCCCATGGTGACGACAATCGCGGGGGCAAGAGCGAATGTGGCTGCCATTCGGGCATTGCAATCTGGATCATTAGATGTGAAGGCATTACAGGAGTATATTCAAGGTGTTTAAGCTCCAGCACCTAAAATAGGTGATTAGTAGCGGGTTGCTGAGGAGTAATTCAACTGCCAATAATCAGATTTAAGGTTTGCACGACCTCATCAACAAAAGGTTTGGGTAACACTTCTCCCGTTGTTTTCCACCAGCGAGTATTTAAGTCAAGTGACCTCACCTGTTCTGCGATCACCGACCCCTGAACTTGAAACCCGTCTGGAATTGGAATCATGATTTTCACTTCGGGTTTGACTGTTCCCGTAATCGGCGTAACAATCACAATCCCCCCGCGAGCTTGATTATATCGGGTGTGACTGATCACTAAATACGGACGAGCATTTCCCGCTTGTTCCCGACCACTAATGGGATTAAGATTAATTCGGATCACTTCTCCCCGTTCGATATCCATGAATTGACCCCTAGATCAGTTCCTCGCCAACGGAACCGCTTTCGTTAAACTCTCTGGTATCTTCGGGATATTCAAAATCGTCGGGAATGCTAGATAGCAATTCATCAAGGCTTGAAACTCGATTTCTTTTCTGAATCATGATTCCCTCTGGCATTTCGGTCAACTCGACTAGGGAATTTTCATCTAGACCATAGTTTTGGGCAATTTTCTGTGGCACCCTTAATCCCAGACTATTTCCCCATTTTCTCAACTGAATTTTCATTACTGATCACTGTTCCCTGAGTTATACTATGTATAATTTTAATCATCAAAGCGCGATCGCGCCAACAATCAATTAATTATGGAGATCAATTACAGCCAACATCCCGATGGAACTCAGTTAGCCTATTGTCATCATCCTGCCTCCGCTAACCAAAGCCAAAAACCGGGGCTGCTTTTTTTACCAGGTTATGGATCAGATATGGAGGGAACAAAAGC
>JAVLCL010000064.1:0-10542 GCA_031580825.1 Halothece sp. Uz-M2-17 | reverse complement strand
ACTCTCATCCCTAAAACGGTTTCATTACCGTAAGGGCATACCGTTGGGGATCAAGGTAAGTTTTTGCCAACTGTTGCAGTTCTTCGGCTTGTAGCTGTTGGATACGTTGCGGATAACTTAACGACAGTTCCACTTGTGCAAGGGTGCTGTAATAACCATATAAACCGGCGAGTTGTCCTGGGGTTTCGGTGGAAAAAGCGTAATCATTACAGAGGAGTCGTTTAGCGCGGTTCAGTTCTTTTTCTGTAATGGGTTTGGTTTGTAATTCTAGAACGCGATCGCGCAGTATATCCTCAACTATTTCTAAATTTTCGGGGGCTAACCAGCAATTAATCGTAAATAAACTGGAATCCTGCTGGAGAGAAAAGCCACTCGCAATGTCATAAACCAATTGTTTCTCTTCTCGTAATTCTCGGACTAACCGCGAGGTATTGCCTTGCGCCAATAACACTGAGAGTAAATCTAATCCCACCGCATCTTGCCAGCATTCAATTCCAACCCCACGCCAACCCATAATCAAACGGGCAACTTCTAAACGGGGTAAACGAATTTCTCGCCGTTGCGGTTTAGTTAACTGGGGTTGTGGTGAAATGTCAAAAGGCGGACATTCCGAAGGCACACTAAAGGGATGAAAAGCAGATTCAATTCCTGCTAATGCGGTTTGTTCATCTACATCTCCCACCACAACAACCGTCATATTCTGCGGTTGGTAATAAGTCCGATGGAAACAACGCATCTGATTCGGCGATCGCGCTAATAAAGCCTCTTCTGTCCCTAAAATTGACCGTCCATAGGGATGCTGATCATATAACGTTTCACATAAGGCTTGAAAGGCAAAACAATCAGGGTCATCTTCCGTTTGTCGAATCTCTTCTAAAACAACACCCTGTTCACAAAGAAACTCTTCTTCCGGAATTTCTGCTTGTAAGAGTAACTCGGCTAAATAAGGTAACGTTTGATGCCAATAACTACCTGCCGTGGTGAGGAAAAAATGGGCAAAATCATAGCTGGTTTCAGCATTTGCCATCCCTCCACAATTTTCAATGACATGATCAAACCAACCCGGAGGAATGCGTTTCGTTCCTTTGAAAATGAGATGTTCTAAAAAATGAGCGGTTCCCCACCAAGGTTCTTGTCTTGCCCCTGCATTAACCCAAACATCGGTTACCACCACTGGTGTTGCGGTCAGTTGCTGGTGAATTATGGTTAAGCCATTATCCAGTTCGTGGACGGTTGCTGGAAACTTCTCAAGGGGGGTGATGAAGTCAGACATGAGAAGAAACTGTTATCTATATTACACCCACTAAAATAACAGAATGAGAGAACAAGCAAAGGATTATTTATTGATATTTTACGGATCAGGGCTTTCTCCCTCTTCTGAAAAATGCGTTAACATCATGTAATGTAGTCTAAAAAGGCAGGTGATGATGGAGCCAGAGTCCCTTCCCACTGAGATTATATTGAGTCATCCCCGTCAGTCGTTGGGAAAAATTCAGTTGGAGTCAAGACCGCAACCGGGACAGCATATTGAAGTCAACGGCGAGACCTATCGGATTTTAGAACGCCATCACCATTATCAATATAAAGTAGTGGGGGGATATCAGTTGGATAAGATGTCTGTTTATGTCCAATCTGCCCAACGACCGGACGAAAGGAGTTATTTAGAAGGAAAATGGGTCATTGGCGACATAACCTGTCAGTATAATGCGCGATCGGAACTATTACGGTGTGCAGTGAATCCGGAGGGTCCCTGTGAGGGCTGTCCTGATTATGACCCCCTTACATGAATGTTTCCCCTTCTGCTAAGCGCATGCCATTAACAAAATCCCAACCCGACTGCGGGCGTTTTCCAGACCGTTGCACTTTTGAGAGTAATAGTAAGCCATTTCCCGTTTGCGCGATCGCGCCAATTTTTTTGACAATTGCGACAATTGCTCCCGCTTCTCCAGTTTTTGCCGAAAGATGATCCCATTGCTGTATCAGTGGCTGATATTGATTCGGCAGTTGTGACCAATAGTCTTCCCCTAACGGAACCGTTTCTAGAATCTTGATTGTTTCTCCTCGTAAGGTGGTCACACAATGCGGGTAAAAGCCACGAATTTGATTATGCAGCGCGATCGCGCTTTTTGACCAATCTAAAATATAATCACTTTTTTGAATTAATGGGGCATAAGTGGCTAAACTGTCATCTTGGGGCGTGGCTTCAATCTCTCCTTTCTCCCAACGGAAAAGGGTTTGCACTAATAACTCACCGCCAATGTTTGCCAATCGTTCCCCTACTGTTTCCGCATTATCTAATAAAGCAACAGGGGTGGTTGCTGTTTCTAACATTTCCCCTGTATCCATCCCAGCATCCATTAACATCGTGGTCACGCCCACTTCCGTTTCCCCATGGCATAAACTCCATTGAATAGGGGCTGCACCGCGATATTGCGGTAAAATCGAGCCATGAACATTAATACAGCCTAATCTTGGCATTTCCAGAATTTCTGGGGAGAGAATTTGCCCGTAAGCGGTAACAACAAACGCATCCGCCTTGAAATCTCGCAACTGCTGTAACGCTTCGTGATCTTTTTTGACTCGCTTCGGTTGTAAAACCGGTAAATTATGGGTAATTGCCACTTCCTTGACTGGAGAAGGAATCAATTTTTTCCCTCTCCCTTTTGGTTTATCTGGTTGAGTCACAACCGTAACAAGTTCAACCTCTGGATGTTGAACTAATGCTTCTAAAGTGGGAACAGCAAAATCTGGTGTGCCAAAAAAAATAACTTTCATCATTTATGATTCGTCATTTGTCATTAGTCATTTGTCATTCGTTAGTGAATCGACAACAAAGAACAAATAACCAACAACAAAGAACCCATTTAACTCCGATTTTGGGAAGAACCAATGAGTGGACGTTCGGTTGTTTCGCGGAAGCGTTCCACATTTTCGTTATAAGCAATGGGGAGGACACACTCGACATTTTCATGAGGACGAGGAATAATCACCCAAGTTTCTAATGCTGCACCATAAGCCTTATCCACGGCATGAATTCCAGCATCCATCGCAGTTTTCACTTCCGAAACATCACCGCGAATAATAATTGTAAATCGCGCACTTCCCGCCCGAATATAACCGACAAGTGTCACTCTTCCGGTTTTGACCATCGCATCGGCGGCGGCTAAAACTCCCGGAAATCCCTTTGTTTCAAGACTACCTACGGCATCTAGAGACATTCACATTTCTCCTTAAGTTTTTAATAATTGATGTTTTTTATACAATTCCACGACAATTTTACACGCGAAAGGGTTCAACTTCGTCGCTATACGCAATTGGCATCACCGTTTCCACATTATCCGGCGGGTTGGGAATCATATAATGAGTGATTACTGCTTCCTCACGGCAAGTTTCTGCTGCAGCAATCCCCGCTTCCATCGACCGTTCGACCTCGGAAACCGGACCGCGTACCGCCACATAAAATTGAGCACGTTCGGCTTTATCAAAAGACACGAGGGTCACTGATGCTGCTTTTACCATGGCATCAGCAGCAGCTAAAACCGCTGGAAACCCATCCGTTTGAATTACGCCCACAGCAACTGGCATTTTTGCTTTCTCCTCTCCATTACGCCCAAAATTAATGATTCCTATTGTAACTAATCTATGGGTTCGACTTTGGCTCGATACAAAAGTTTCTCACCCTGTCGGTAGCCAACATAACGCACCCGTACTGTTGAGTTGGGTTCAACATTTCCTGATAACAGTTGGTGCTGTTGAGGATTATAAGAGACTTCTTCCCCGACTTGTCCAATTTTTTCCACGCCCCACGATTGAAGTAACTTGTCTAAGGGATTAAGTAATTTAATAATGCGTTGCGCCGGTAAATCGGGGTTTTGCGCGATCGCGCTCACGGCAGTGGGCCACTGCAACAACCAAGACTCGATAATTTGTAAACTTTCTCGCTGAAACTGTTCTCGGGAAGAGGCAGACCTTTCCCCAGAAAATAAGGCAATCAACTCATCAACACTTACCCCGAACACTGACCCCAAAGCGAGCAAAATATCCACCCGCATTGACTTCACCTTCCCCCGACGCAAATTGAGGATCTGTTTTTGGGAGACACCAGCCCTGTCACTCAACTGTTTAAAATTAGTAATTCTAACGGTTTCCATTAAACTTTTTAATACAGGAGTATAATCATTACTCCCCTCAGCATTTCCTTTAGAAGTTGATTGCGATTGCTGATTAAAGGTCATCAATTCTCTCGGATCAAACTATGAATTCTGTTTTGATTTTACTGGTTATCATCTATGGTTTAAGCCTCATTGGGTCATTTCTAGCCATTACTTTAGCCCTTCCTCTCGAACAACGCCAAGAAGAGTTAACCCTTTTAATTGCGATTCAAGGGGTTCTTATTGCTGCTGCTTTAGGGTTTTATTTTGGGAAAAAAAACTAATTTCCGCGCTTGGTTCATGCTGAACAAATTTTCCCGAGTCTCTTTCGCTATATTAACCAGAACCGAAATCTTTCTCGCTAAAAAACTCTTTCTTGGGAAAGATGGTTAAAAATGTCAAGTCTTCTTTATAATTGTTAACAAACCAAATGATTCAGATCTAGTTAGTCGTGAGGTCAGCTATGGAACTATCTTTAGAGCAAGAGTTCAACGTTCGTTCTTTTGAATCGCAGGTGAAGCAAATGAGTCGGGAACAAGCCCAAGAGTTTCTCGTTAAACTCTATGAACAGATGCTTACACGGGAAAATATGTACAAAGAATTCCTCAAACATGAATGGGGAATTGATCAAGGCTACTCAGCATAACCTGAGCGAATCGGCTCATCTAAGCTGAGCGACCTCTCTCTCTTGCTTACTTCATTGAGATTGAAGAAGCTGGGGAAAATGGGGCGTTTCAGTTACCTACAAAAATCAAGAAGGGTAAAAATTCTTAAACAAGTGACAATGACTGCATACAATTGGGTCTATGGTAGAGTGAGGATAATTTCAGAACTGAATCTAAACTCTTCTTTGACTCATGTTTAAGCGTTGTCTCATTTGCACCGATTTCACTGACGGCTTAGACCGGTTTGCATCTTTTGTACCCAGTCTCAGTGCTTCAGGCTTGAATCATATCGTCTTTCTCCACAGTGTTCCTTATTGGGAAGAAGGAGAAATCCCCCACGTTGACGAAGAAAAAGTTGCAGCAGCCAAAAAACATCTAGAGATTGCGCTTGACAATGTTCCAGAAGGGGTGGAAGTTAAAGTAGAAGTTCCCAATGGAAAAGCCAGTGATACGATTCCTCGGATTGTGGAACAAGAAAATATTGACGTGGTTTTAGCAGGAACGCCAATTCGCAGTTTTTTACAAGAAAAAGTATTTGGTAGTACCAGTCTCAGTTTAGCGCGGGCAACTTCGGCTCCCCTGATGATTTTTCGCCCCAATCATATTTCTGTTTATACAAAAGAAGAATTAGAGTTACGGTGTCAACATTTGTGGCGATCGCTGCTTATTCCTTATAACGATAGTGAAGCTGCTCAATATTTAGTGCAACAAATTAAAAAGTATGTTCAAGATGATGGAACTTCTACCCTGAGTGAGTGTATTCTCTTATGGGTGATTAGTGAAGCAGGACGGATGCCAAAAGAAACCCTCGAAAGCCGAAAACAAGAAGCCGAGCAACGGATTAAAGAAGTCAAAGCAGATTTAGAAAGTATCGGCTTAAAGGTGAGTACCCAAGTGCGAGTGGGAAGCCCGATTGTTGAAATTCTCAATGGCGTTGTTACAGAAGATGTCAGCGCGATCGCGGTGGGATCCGATGATCGGGGAGGACTCTTACAGTGGACGGTACAGAGTTTAGCGAATGAAATCTTGCGGAGTAGTTGGTATCCGGTGCTCTTTTTCTCCCAAGCGCGATCTTAAGTTCTAAGACCTTAAATATTCATCAAATGAAGTTTTCTCAGCGTTTAGATAATATTCCCCCTTACCTTTTTGCAGAAATTAATCGCAAACGCCAAGCACTCCTTGCGCAAGGAGTTGACTTAATTAATTTAGGGGTTGGAGATCCGGATCAACCGACTTTACCCCCCATTGTGCAAGCCATGCACGACGCAATTGATGATCCCAGCACTCATAATTATCCGCCTTATCAGGGAACAGTTGCGTTTCGGGAAGCAGTAGCAGCGTTTATGTCGCGTCGCTATGGTGTCGATGATCTCAATCCAGACACGGAAATTCTGTCCTCTATTGGCTCCAAAGAAGCCATTCATAATACCTTTCTCGCCTTTGTTGATCCCGGAGACTATACCCTAATTCCAGATCCTGGGTATCCCGTTTATAAAACCGCAACGCTGTTTGCAGATGGGCAACCCTACACGATGCCGTTACACCCTGAAAATCATTTCTTACCGGATTTCAGCCAAATTCCTGATGAAGTAGCGCAACAAGCAAAACTGCTTTGGCTGAATTATCCGAATAACCCGACGGGCGCGCTGGCAAGTTTGGACTTTTTTGCGGAAGCGGTTGCCTTTTGTCGCGACCATGATATTCTTCTCTGTCATGACCATGCCTATGCCGAAATGGCTTATGAGGGATATCAACCGCCCAGTGTGTTGCAAGTTTCGGGAGCTAAAGACTGCGCGATCGAGTTTCATAGTACCTCTAAATCTTATAATATGACCGGTTGGCGGGTTGGGTTTGTTGTTGGGAATGCCTTGGGGATTGAAGGGTTAGCTAGAGTTAAAAGTAATGTTGATTCTGGTGTTTTCCGAGCGATTCAACGAGCGGTTATTACAGCATTAGAAACCCCTCGCAGTGAAATTGATCAGTTGATGACCGTTTATCAACATCGTCGCGATGTGATTGTTGAGGGGTTAAAGGGTTTAGGTTGGGAGATTACCCCCCCGAAAGCGACCTTATATGTTTGGGTGCGTGTGCCACAGGGTTATACCTCCCAAGAATTTGCCAATTTCTTGTTAGATGAATGTGGGATTATTGTTCCGCCAGGAAATGGCTATGGGGCAGCAGGAGAAGGCTTTTTCCGAATTGCTTTAACGATACCGGTAAAGGAAATGGAACGCGCGATCGCGCGGATGAAAGCAGCCGGCATTCGTTACAAATAATTCCTTTTTGTTGGCTTCCCTTTGTTCATAAAAACGATTACTCTAGGTGAAGTCACTATTGCCACCGCAAAAAATCATGAATGGGATTTTAGAAACCATTATTACAAGCCTACAAGAGATTGTTGGCAGTTTGGTTCGGGCTTTACCCGGACTCATTGCGGGTGTGATTATCCTCTTCCTCGCTCGTTATGCAGCTAAAACGGCTCATAAATTAGCGCGGAAAGTGGGGAAGAAAACACTCCCTAGTGCGTCTCTAAGGCTGCTACTGGAAAAAACCAGCTATATTCTAACCTTTACGGTTGGGGTATTACTGGCTGGTGTTGTTGCCTTTCCCGGCTTAAGTTTAGGAGATATTATTGCAGCCCTTGGTTTGGGATCGGTCGCGATCGGGTTTGCATTTCAAGATATCTTTAAAAACTTTTTAGCAGGGATTTTACTCTTACTGCAAGAACCCTTCCGCATCGGCGATCAAATCATTGTTGCAGGCTATGAGGGAACTGTGGAACATATTGATATTCGCACCACGCGCATTCGTACTTATCAAGGGGAAGAAATTATTGTTCCCAACGCCACAGTTTTTACCAATGAAATTCAAGTCCGCACCGCCTATGATTACCGACGCACTGATTTAGGAGTTGGTGTTGACTATAATACGCCTCTTCCCATGGCACAAGATTTACTGAAAACTTTGATCCAAGACGTGGAAGGGGTATTAAACTATCCCCCTCCGGAAATTGATTTAGTCGGCTTTGGGGATAGTTCCATCGACTTTGTGATCAGATACTGGACTCAACCCCAACAACAGATTGTTCGTCGCGTACAGACGAAAGCCATTATCGCTATTAAACGAGAATTTGATGAAGCGGAGATTACGATTCCCTATCCGATTCGCACCGTTTACTATTACGATCAACAAAGATTTAACGATTATTTGCCCATTAATGGTCAAGAGAGCAACAACAATTAATTCTCATCCCTAGATAGACTATGGAACTGACGCAAGCCAGAAAACTGTTAGATCAATACAGTTGCACTGAACAAAAATCAGTTAAGACACAACAAGAGAAACAAAACCTACAAGCTGCTATCAAACAAATGACTCAGGAATCGGAATGGGAAAACTTAGGTGTCTGTGCAGACAATACACAACAAGCCATAACCGCTTTAAAGGAGTATCTCACCGCTTTCGGATACGATATTAAGCCCATCAACTTTGAGCAAGTCTCAGCCCTAGAAAGTTCTGTTTATATTAAATTTAGCACCAAGCAAATGGGGTTCTATCAAGATAACTATACCGGAGACTATCGAGGGGTATTAGTGTCTTGTCAAGCCGAAGATGAACTCATTGCAGGGGTTTATGGTCATCTCCCTTTAGATTTATTTACTCAGGAATCATGAACAAGATTTCTGGTTCTCCCCCTTGTCATTTCTAGAAAAGTAGGTTATGATTAAAGACCGTGAGCTTCGGGGCGTAGCGCAGCTTGGTAGCGCACCACTTTGGGGTAGTGGGGGTCGTGGGTTCAAATCCCGCCGCTCCGATCTTCAGGAGAAAAAATTTCTCAGTCTTAACCCCACCTAAAAGTTAAATCAAAGCTCTCTTAACCTTTCCTAAAAAGCGGAAAGGTTATTTTTTGATCTTAAGTTAATTTGGTGTATCGGCATCCTGAAGTGCAGGTTTCTTGAATTTCCACAGCATAGAGATTAGGAAGACCTGCGATTTCTAACTTTTCAAAAATCCATTTTGCAATTTCTTCACTGGTTGGGTTAGTCAAGCCAGTGCTTTCATTGAGGTAATAGTGATCAAGATATTGGTCTAATAAAGGCTGAATATATTTTTTAATTTCACCATAGTCCATCAACATTCCTTGTTGTGACCCTTCTTGGATAAGATGCTGTCCTTTGAGATATACTCTTCCTACCCAACTATGTCCATGTAAGCGACGACATTTTCCTTCATGATGGAACAATTGATGGGCTGCTTCAAAAGAAAACTCTTTGTAAATAATCCACTCGTCCATAATTGATTTGCTGCGCTTGACTGAGCAAGATTCTCCTCTATTTTTCAGTATAGTTGTGATTAGATGTAGTACATTAAGTCAACTTCTTGCTGTTTGCTATTGCGTTGTTCGGCTAACGTTTGTAAGTCATACTGCTTTAACTGGGCTTCGATTTGCTGATCAATGTCTTGCCAAATTTCTTGCACAACAGCTTGTTCAGGAGTATGAATCGTAGGAGACTCTTGATTGACGGTTTCCGACCCTTCGAGACAATTGACAATATCAAGCAGTGTAATTTTCCAAGGCTCTCGTGCCAGTAAATAGCCTCCTTTTGCTCCTCTTTGACTTTTGACAAGCCCTCCCCGCCGTAGTGTTGCAAGGAGTTGTTCTAAATATCGATCCGATATATTTTGTTTTTCGGCAATCTGCCGAATTTGGATGGGTTCTTGTTTTTGATAATTAGTCACTAGCTCTAAAAGAGCAAGAAGAGCATATTTTGTTTTACAGGAAAGTTCCACAATAAGCGGGGTTACTGAATAAGGTAAAGCCTCTTTAATATTATACGGGTCAATGGTTCACCCTTTGAGCGACGGAGGCAATTTTCTGATCTGTTAAGATCGATTCTTAATTTTCTTGGCTTCGTGTTGTGGTCGCTAATCATCAGTCACGGCAAAGCCATAAATATTCATTTGTTAACCTTATACTTTCAGAAACTAAAAAGGCGATATCGTCCATGAATCGTATTTTGTACTATCACCCTCAATCTCATTTTTCTCGCAAGGTTCGGATTTTACTGTCAGAAAAGAATCTTGATTATCAACTCGAAGCGATTGATTTAAGATTTAAACCAGAATGGTTTTTAAAAATTTCTCCGATTGGCAAAGTTCCTGTTTTAGTGGATGAAGATGGCACTGTGATTTGGGATTCTTCTCTCATTGCTGAGTATCTTGAAGAGAGATATCCGCAGCCTCGTTTTTATCCCAACGCCTTTCCAGAGCGTTTGGCGTGTCGCAAGTGGGAAGAGTTAGGCGATACGTTAGGGGATTGTATTATTCAATTCTGGATTCAGGGTTTATTGAATCAGGGACAATCGACAAAGTATCAGGGGCGATTAAAGGAAAAAATTGATCGTCTTCTACCGGTTTTTGAAGCACAACTGACTCACAATGATTATTTATTGGGGGGAGATACTTGGTCAATTGCTGATGTTTCTGCACTTTGTTCTTTTGGGTATTACGATTTACGTTTGCATGAAGATTGGAAAGAAGACTATCCCCATCTGGCAACTTGGTTTAAACAGTTACATACAATTGAATCAGTAAAGTCAACGATTCCACCTCAGCAAGTCTAGGGAGTTTAAGCTATGCTTCCTCGTTTGTTGCTTTCTTTGTAAGAAACGCCAACATTGGGTAAGCCCGCTTTGATCATTTCTCGTTCAAGTAACGCAAAAAAA
>JAVLCL010000063.1:0-10580 GCA_031580825.1 Halothece sp. Uz-M2-17 | reverse complement strand
CTGAGCTTGTACCGTTAAATCTCCTCTGGCTGCCCCTTCCACATCATCAAGCAGGCGAATGACCTGACGCTGTAAGTCTTCTTTGGCTTGTTCTTGCTCTTGTGCTTTCCGTTGTGCTTCATTGGTTGTTGTGGAAACCACCCGTGTCATTTGGTTAAATCCAGAAGCGAGTTGCCCAAATTCATCTTGAGAATAGATCGTTGCTTTCGCTTCTAAATTCCCTTGCTGTACTGCATATAACTGAGCTTGTAAATCCCCTGTCGATCGTTTGACTTGCTTCACCACAACACCACCCATGACCCAAGTGACAGCACCGCTAGCAGCACCACCGACTAAGCCCACGACGGTGGAGCGAGCCAAGTTACCTAAAAAGCTCGGTTTATTTTCTCCGACTGTGGAAACAGCAACACTACCCACTGCAACCGCAATCGCAGACGCAATACCCACTGCACCAGAGATGATTTGTTGTTTTTTCGCTAAAGATGCATTTTCTAAAAAGGCAAGTGAACCTTGTTCTTGTTCAACAATGGGCTCATTTTCTTGGGTACTGGTATCAAAAGATAAATCAGATCCCTGATTTCCCATGTGACTAAAGAGTTCACCCTCTGGAGATGACTGACCAACATTTGAAAATAGCCCCTGACTCCCACTGCCTTGATTTTCTTGATTAACAGTTGCCCTCTCTTCTACTGGTGAGGCTTCCTTGCTCTGAAATGTAGGTGTTTTTTCTTTTTGAGGAGGTGAGAATGCACTAGAGGGAACATCTTCTCCTAAAGGATCAGCATCTCCTTGAGTACGAAACGGGGACTGTTTTGTTTTTTCAGTTTGACCATTACCAAACGTATTGATCCCATCATCATCTTCTTCTACTTCACCCTCTTCAAGGAAGTCTTCATTCGTATATTGACTAAAGTCAAATTCTTCTTCTATATTGCCATTAGTCTTCTCCTCCTCAAATGAATCATCTTGAGGCTTAAACAGGAAAGTTCCTTTACTCTTGGTACTATCATTACTCATCTCAGAGACATTTGTCTGATCATTGCTGTCTGAGGAAAAATCCTCTTGGAAATGATCGAAGTCTTCAGAGTAAATTGAATTGGTGTCCCCTTCTGCCAAGTTGGTTACTTCCTCGTCATTTTCATCCTCAAAGTCATCATTGAGAGCCGAAACCGCCGTCATTTCATCTTCTGATAACTCAGAAAAGGGATTTTGTTGTGCCTCGACTCCAGTCAAATCAGTGTCACTATTTGCAAACGGATCTTGATCCTCACTGATTGTTCCTGTTGCTTCATTTTCATTAGCAAAATCCCAATCTTCATCTTCTGACCAAATTCCCGTGACATCTTCTTCCTCAGAGCCAGCCTGATAGGTGACAGATGTTACTGGTTGAGCTGTTGCTCGTCCTTGCGTTGAAGTAGAAGAAGAATGACCAACATTATTTTGCCACTGGTTAACCGTTTCTAAACCGGAGTGAGCACACTCTATATACTCTTCACTATCAGTATTTTGAATCACTAAGTTATATTGTTCCTTAGCGGTTTCAAAATCTTGAAAATAACAATAAATGTGACCTCGAAGTAACAGAATTTCAGGGTCGTGTGGTGAGTCTTGCGCTAGCTTTTCAATAATCTCTGCTGCTTCTTCATAATTGGCTGTGATATAAGCTGTTTTCGCCCGCTCATAGTCTTGTTGATTTTTTTTAATACTTGATGCCATTTCCCGTTGTGCCTCCCAACTGCCTACTGGATAATATTTTTTTAGGAGAGATTATTTTTAGAATTTTTAAAAGCATAAAGACTGTCTCTCTAGCTTAACTTTCTCCTCAAGAAATTGACTGTTTTCTTCTCAAGTTTGTTATTCGGTTCACGCAGCCCAGCGTGCTGAACGCAGAATTGCGGAAGGATCTAGTAAAAATAAAGAAGAGCGATCCCATTCCCATTCTCCTTTAATAAAAGGAGCCATTTCGTCAGATAAGTTACTAGGGACTTCCAATTCTTCTGGTTCGAGCCATTCCATCCCAGCAATTTTTTCTACTGCCAATCCCATCATCATTTCTTGGTCTTCAATCGTAATCACAGGAATTTCAGAACGCTCAGTTGTTAAGACGCCAGGATCTCCTAAAAATTTACCGAGATCAGCAACCCAAATCACTTGTCCTCGTAAATTCATTGTTCCTAAAAGAAGAACCGAAGCATTGGGAATGGGAGTAATTAGGTTTGGAGATTGGGAGACCACTTCTCGAATTCCAGTTGCTGGAATGGCAAGTTCTTTTTCTGAAGGAAGATGTAGTCGCAAATGCAGTTCTCCTTCTGGGGGTTCATACGACTCCAGTTCTGTGCTCAGGTCATCTTCTATGCCCCAAGAAGGCTCAGACATTTCTTCATTCGATTCAGGTAGATGAATCATAACAATTTCACTTTATCCCCTTAATAATTGCTTAATCGTACCAATGAGTTCTGTTGGCTCGAAAGGTTTGGCAATATAGGCATCTGCCCCTTGTTTCATCCCCCAATATTTATCAAATTCTTCTCCTTTGGAAGAACACATAATCACGGGAACATTTTCAGTATTGGGATCAGTCTTGATTTGACGACAAACTTCGTAACCATTCATGCGAGGCATAACAATATCCAAAACAACAATATCGGGCAGTTGGGTTTGAATTTGTTCGAGAGCCTCTACGCCATCACCAACACTGATTACTGATGCATTTAACCCACTTTCTTTGAGCAAATCAGAAATCATTTGTCTTTGGGTCACGCTATCTTCAACAACTAAAACAGTACTCATTTTATTTTGTGTCCTTACTACTTCTTTAATTATGACGAGGATTGATCATTGGTTTCAATCTGATTTTAATGGAATTTGGAGTGTTATGATTGACCAAGTTTAACTCAATTCTTCACTTTAGATCACAGTATTTGATGGTCCAGATCTTTTACTTTGAGATGAGTCCTTAAAAGACTGAGCAAATCTGCTTCTTGAATCGGTGGGACTAAAATCTCAGTAACTCCGAAAAGTTGAGCACGAGTTAAGCGGATGGGATCTGGATTTTCTGGCGTGATCAGAATAATTGGAACTTGGGTCAAATCCGGAAGGTTTCTCAAACTATAGCTGAGTTCTTCCCCAGACCAAATTGATAATTCTAAGGCGCAAAAGATCAAACTTGGCCGCGATCGCGCAACAATACTGAGAGCTTCAATGGGATCATCAGTAATAACGGGCAAATAGCCTTGCCTTTGTAAAATATCTTCGATTTGGTTCCTCACATCATTTTCTGCCCCAATACACACGATGTTGATCGGTGTCGGACCAGTGACGACTGGCGGTTCTATTGGAACGTCTTCTTCGGCAAGAATTTGCAGCCATCCTCGTTGAATATAAGGATAAAGGGCTTGGCTAATGGTGACTAAGTCTTTGTTAAGATAGCGAGCAATGCGTCTTAAAGACAATTCACCTTGACAGGCAACAGCCAGACTGCGATATGCCGATGGAGTCAGAGCTTGTTTGAGTTCATCATTTTTCGTTAGCAGTGGACACTGTTCTGGAGAGGTAATGTAGGGGTAAAGTTGTTTCCATTGTTGCCGTTGTCGCATCAATTGATTGAGCAACGGAGTAATTTCAACCGTTGTCAGTTGTGGTTCAACAACGGTATTACTCTGAAACATAAAGAAACCTTCATGCAGGCTTAATAAGTCAAACAGAGTTTCATGGATGATATGTTGGAGAATCTCTCTGCCTTGGGCTGCGGTCAGGACATGATGTTCCAAAAGAACCCATAAGTAGTTATATTCAGGTAAAGCCCTTCCTGTGACTTGGAGAAGATTCGTCGGTAATCGCATGTTCTCAATTTTGGGTAACCGCTCTATAGCGGACTCCACCTGATATCGGCGGAGATAGTCTTGCAAACGTTGATATTGCAAGTGATTGCTATCAACCGCATAAGCAATTTGTCCATTACTCAAAGAGAGCAACCAAAATGAATCATCTTGTGAAGGGATCGACCAGTGATCAGAATTAGGAAAAACAGACGCAGTTTGGATCAAAAGTTGTCCCGTCGCTTGACAACGTTCAAGCAACTCTAACAAGCTACGGATATCCAGTTCGTGCAAGTTACCATACATAATATTGAATGAAGACTCCCATTAGTTGCATAAAAAAAGAATAAGTGACTCGATTAGTGCTGGCAAAGAAAGGAAAAATTCGGGGATGACCCACTTAAATTATGAAAGTAAGTTAAGATCTATCGCATCTATTGTTTTATATTTGATGTTTTTCCCCTCAAAAATGGATTCACAGTATGTAAAATTTAGCAGAAGCCAAGCGAGCAAAACATTAACAAGAGGATTAGGGTTGTGCTGTATATTGCGGAAGTGAAGAAGTCAACAAAAGCGTTTATTGGGGGAACGAAAACCGTTCTTCATTTACTGGCTTGTCAACAAAATGATAATCGCTGGAGTGCAATTCCGGGAGAAGAAGTCATTTCCACTGACGATGTGACACAGCAATTTGCAGAGGGAGCCCTCGTGACGGTTAATTTGGGACCCAATCGTCAAGTCCAAGGATCTTTAGAGTTAGCTGGACCAAGGGTTGCTCATTTATTACAAAATTTTTCTCGGCAAGTAGAAAAAACAAAGGGGCAAGAGGAAGAAATTGAAGAATGGAAAGAGTCACTGACCATTCAAGCCCAAGAACTGAACCGTCGTCAGAATGAGTTACAAGAAGCTGAAGCTCGTATTGAAGAGAAAGAAGAAGAACTCAGTGATCTGGAAAAGGAAAGACAGGAAATTCAGCAACTACGGGAACAATGGGAGCGCGATCGCGCTGAGTTGGAAGGGGCTTGGGAACAACTGCGAGGAGAACAACAACGCCTGCAAACGCAACAAGAAGAACTGCAAGGGAAACAAGGGTTAACTCCAGTACAAGGAGCAGCACTAGGGAATTTAGTTAAACAAGTAGAAAGCGCGATCGCAGCAACAGAAACCACCCTTGATCCTCTCAATACTGTTCAAAACTTGGTTAAAGAGCAAACGGAAGCCATTCAAACGCAATGGAAAACTTTAGATCAAGAACGTCAGCAAGCAGAACAAAAACAGAAAGATGCTGAACATATTAGTCAGAACTTAAAGACAGCACGCCAACAACTGCAAACCAAAGAAGGAGAATTGCTAAAAAGCCAGCAACGTTTGGCGACGGTGCAAAGTCAAGTTGAAACCAAGCAACAGATTGTTACCTATTTAGCTGCTCAACTGCAAAAACAAAGTGAAGCTAGAGATATTCTATCTCGTTTAGTAATTAACTCACCCCAATTGAAAATTCAGCAAAATGTTGATATTCAATCCCTAGAAAATATGGCAATTCAACAGTTGGAAGAAGAGTTTAATTCAATGCAAAAATCGTTTGAGCAAGCCGTTTCTTTTGTGAAAGATCAAGAAGAAGAATTAGATTACCAATTGCAAAGTGTCCGTGAATTAGAAGAACAATTAAAACAAGCAGATGCAAGTGAAAAAGAAAATATAAAGAATGAATTAGCAGAAGAAGAGGATCGCTATCGTTTTTTAGAGAAAACTTTGGTTGGTCAGCGTCGAAACCTAATGTCTCGGGAAGATATTATAGAGCAATATAAAACAGTTCTAAAACGTCGTCAAGGGGATAGTAATTGGAAGCCGGATGTGCAGAAAGTTGATCTCAGTCCGATTTTTAATAAAATTGATAATCAGCGGGATTATAGTGAAGATGAATATCATCAAGTTAACGAAGAGTTAACCGCCTTACAAGACCAAGTTGAGGAATTGGAAAATACAGTTAAACAACAGCAACAAGCGTGTGATCAGACTCGGGCAGAAATTGAAACTTTAGTTGCTAATTGGCAGCAAGCTCAAAAAGAAGCCAATGAATTATCAACTCGGGTTGAAGTCAATGGAGAAATGCTTCATCATCAAGACGAGAAATTACAAGAAATTCGTCAAAAATTAGAAGCGATCGCGCAAGCCATGGAAAAAATTAATATTTCAGAACAACAAAAGCAATTATCGCAAGTGCAAGAGTTATTAAATCGTTTATAGTCATTCGTTATTTGGTCACTGGTTACTGTTATTCCAAATAATCAAATTCTCTTTGACTTCTGCATAAATATTGCCAGGAAAGGAAGAAGTACGACTTTTATTGGGAGCATTAATTAAGGCGGTTAATTCTTCAATTTGCTCGAAAGTGGGAGCAGTTTTAAAGTGCTGTCGCCAAAATAAACGCATGACGCGACGCTGTAGGGCTAAGGGTGCAGTTTGTAGGGGAACACGAGACACAGATGAGCCTGTGGTGTCTGCTGAGGCTTTGAAAAATAAATCAGTTGCTAAACCTTGTAAATAGGTTGTTTCGGCTTGTAAAACTTCTGCGGTTTGGGCAAGAGCCATTTCTACCTGAGGATTGAAATGGGCTTTGATTTGGGGCAAAATTTGCTGTCTGATTCGATTTCTAGCATAGGCGAGATTCTCATTCGCAATATCTTCCCAAACGGGTAAGTTGAACTGTGTACAAACTTGCTGGGTTTCGTTGCGAGTAAAGTTGAGTAAAGGACGAACTAGAGCAATATTTTCTGTTAGGGGTCTTTGCCAGGTCAGGGCTTGTAAACCATCTGTGCCACTGCCTCGAATTAAATTATAGAGTAATGTTTCTGCGCGATCGCTGCCTGTATGTCCCGTAACTAAATAAAAATAATGATTCGCTTCACAACATTCGGTTAACACTTGATAACGCCACGATCGCGCACTGGCTTCTGTTTCCGTAACAGGAGTAGATGCGGTGAGTCGAAAAAAAGGAAGGCGGTAGGTTTCAACCACCTTCTGCACATGATCTGCCATTCCCACATCCCCAGACCAACGATGATCACAATGAGCAACCCCTAATCGCCAGTCCCACTTCTCTTGTAAATCAGACAATAACCGCAGCAAACAAAGCGAATCTTGTCCCCCTGAAACCGCGATTAAGACTGAGGCTTCCTTGGGTAAGAGTTGTCGTTGACGGAGCGTTTTATGCACTCTCCCATGAAAATCTGTCCAGATGATGGTCATTAGTCATTAGTTATTTGGTCACTGGTCACTGGTCACTGTTAAAAGAACCACCCGTAGGAATGTAAGCCTTTTCCGAGTAAGTTCACCCCTAAATAACAAATCCACACCACGACAAAGCCAGCACTGGCAAGAATCGCCGGTTTTCTGCCTTGCCATCCTTTAGTAATCCTCGCATGAAGATAAGCAGCAAAAACCAGCCAAGTAATTAACGCCCAAGTTTCTTTGGGATCCCAACTCCAGTAAGATCCCCAGGCTTCATTAGCCCAAACTGCGCCCGCAATAATGCCAATGGTTAGTAACGGAAACCCTAAACCAATGACGCGATAGCTGAGGTTATCTAACGTTTGTGCTAAGTTGAGTCGTTGTGGCGATAACTCAGTTTGAGTGGTTGTTTCTGATTTATCTAAAACTGCTGTTTGGGTATTGCTAGAAGTTACAGTGGCTGTGGCATATTCCGTTTGATTTTTGATAGCGCGGAGACGTTCATTGCCTGTGCCGTAAGAACTCCCTTGCAGTTGTACTGAATTCCCTTTCGTTACGATTAAAAACGCGATCGCGAGAAGGGATCCGACCATTAGCGTGGCATAACTTAACATCATGACACTAACGTGCATCATCAACCAATTTGACTTTAACGCAGGCACTAACGGTTCAGAGGACTGCATCTCTGGCGGTAAGCTCAAGGCAGCAAAAGCGGTAATTCCCATGGCTAAAGGCGCACTAAAAACCCCGAGTAAGCGATTCTGAGTGCTTAATTCTACGACCAAATGAACAGCAGTCACTCCCCAAGCGAGAAAAAAGAGAGACTCATACAAATTACTAATCGGGAAATATCCGGCTTCGATCCAGCGTGCAGCTAGCAAACCGGCTATACAGAAGTTACCAATTGCCATTCCGGCTGTTCCCAAGGGGTTGAGAAACGATAAGTTACGGAATGCAGTGCCAACCCAATAAATTAACATTGTCAGGAAAAGCACGAGAAAAGAAAGATTATCGAGTTGATGTTGTAGCGCAATTAAATCCATTATGATTTTTAGTTAAAAAGCTGTTTTGTAATCTCCAGTATTCCATTTTATAGGAATTGCCGTAAAACCAAGCGTATGCCCGACCTTGGATATAAGGCGAGTCAAAGATTATGCCTTCTGTCACGGAAGGCGCCTGCGCGTGACCGTTGGTCAAGGGAATGGTTCGATATCCTCACGCTTTGCTCCGGTTGAGCTTGACATACTCTTTCTACCTACGCTAGCATAGTTTCAGCTACTTAAATCAGTTTAACTATGTTGGTGATTGAGTACAAGGTCAAAGCCAAGAAAACTCAATATATTGCCATTGACGAAGCAATTCGGACAACTCAGTTCATCCGAAACAAAGCTCTTCGTTACTGGGAAGACAATCATGGTGCGACTAAATATGACCTTAATAAGCAGTGCAAGATTCTTGCCGAAGAATTTGAATGGGCGAAAAGGCTCAACTCTCAAGCCAGGCAGTCTGCTGCGGAAAGAGCTTGGTCAGCAATTAGTCGCTTCTTTGACAATTGCAAGAAGAAAGTAGCTGGAAAGAAAGGATATCCTAAATACCAAAAGAATAATCGCTCTGTTGAATACAAAACGACAGGTTGGAAGCTCGACCCTAACACCAAAAAGCACATCACGTTTACTGATGGCAATGGTATCGGTCGAGTTAAATTGATTGGGAGTCGGGATATCTTTTTCTACTCAAAAGAGCAGATTAGACGAGTGCGGTTAGTTAGACGGGCTGACGGCTACTACTGTCAGTTCTGCATTAAAGTTAATGTAACTGAAGATGTTGAGCCAACTCAGCAAGCCATTGGACTTGACATGGGGTTAACCGACTTCTACACAGACAGCAGAGGGCATAAAGAACCCAATCCTCGCTTCTTCCGTAAAGGAGAAGAGGAATTAAAACGCTCTCAGCGTCGTCTATCCCGTAAACAGAAAGGCTCATCTAATCGCAGAAAAGCAAGACAACGATTCGCTAAGAAACACCTGAGAATAAGTAGGCAACGCCGAGAACACGCAAGGAGAATTGCGCGTTGCGTAGTGTTGTCCAACGACTTCATCGCCTACGAAGACTTGCAGGTTAAGAACTTGGTCAAGAATCATAATCTTGCTAAATCAATTTCGGATGTTGGTTGGTATCAGTTCCGAGTCTGGTTAGAGTATTTCGCTCAAAAGTTCGCGAAGGTGACGGTAGCCGTCCCGCCTCACTATACAAGCCAAGAATGTTCTAGCTGTGGGCGAACTGTTAAAAAGGCTCTATCAACCCGCACCCATACCTGTAAGTGTGGATGCCAGATAGATCGAGACGAGAATGCTGCGATCAACATCTTAAAGAAAGGTTTGAGTACGGTAGGGCATATCGGAAGTTACGCTTGGGGAGATGAAGCCTCTACTTTGGTTGGACTTGTCCTGTCAAAGCAAGCATCGTCGCAGAACCAAGAATCCAACGCGCTTTAAGCCGTTGGAGTGTCAACTGTAGCATAGATAACCATGAGTGACGATACCCCTCTCATTAAGCAATGGCAACGCCAAATTGAACTTGCTAACCAAAATAATATTTTCTATCACTGTCGAGACTGTGGAGAAGAATGGGTAGAGTCCACAGAAGACTCAACTTGTGAAACATGTGGCAGCAAAAATCTAGAACAGATTCGGTGTTGGCAATTTCCCGACGGTTAATCAATTAGACATCATAGCCGAATAAGTTAGCATTCACCTCTTCTAAGCTAATGTCAGCCAGTCCATATTCTTCCCAACGCTGATCCACTGTTTTTGCCATATCCGGATCTGACTCTAACGGTTCACCCCATTCATGATCCGTTTCTGGGGGAATTTTGGTGGTCGCATCAATGCCCATTCTTCCCCCTAAGCCAATTTTTTCACTGGCAAAGTCTAAGCTATCAAAAGGCGTTTCTGGGAGGATAAACACATCTCGGGAGGGGTCAACTTTAGACGAAATTGCCCAAACCACTTCTCTGGGATCGCGAATATTAATGTCATCATCAACCACAATCACAAATTTGGTGTAAGTAAATTGCGGTAAAGCACTCCAAAACGCCATTGCCGACCGTTTCGCTTGTCCGGGATATGCCTTCTTAATAGAGATAATG
Source organism: Halothece sp. Uz-M2-17 (assembly GCA_031580825.1). GTDB lineage: Bacteria > Cyanobacteriota > Cyanobacteriia > Cyanobacteriales > Rubidibacteraceae > Halothece. The sequence continues at coordinate 383 of JAVLCL010000063.1, read as the reverse complement.
GCAGCTTTATAACTTAACGCCTCCATGGGGAGGAAGAAATCAGTAATTTCAGAGACTTGTTGCCGTAAAATTGGGGTATAAATGCGATTGAGCGCGATCGCGAGCAGAGCTTCTTCTTTGGGGGGACGACCGCTAAACGTAGTCAGATAAACGGGATTTTTGCGATGGGTGACGCATTGGAAGCGAATCAACGGAGAATCTTCCACACCGCCGTAATAGCCCATGTGGTCGCCAAAAGGACCATCTGGTAAAACTTCGCCAGGGGTGATTGTTCCTTCTAGAACAAATTCGGAATCGGCAGGAACTTGTAAATCTACCGTTTTGCAGTTGGCTAATTTTACCCCTGATCCACCATAGAGTCCAGCGAAGAGCCATTCTGAAAG
>JAVLCL010000062.1:0-10717 GCA_031580825.1 Halothece sp. Uz-M2-17 | reverse complement strand
ACAAGAATTACTGCAACGCACGGGCGCACAACCCGGACATCTCTTACTCTTTGGTGCTGGAGATACTGTTACCGTCAACAAATCTCTAGATCGGGTGCGTCAAGTGTTAGGGGAAGAAATGGGATTAATTGATGAAAATGCAATTAATTTGCTTTGGGTGACTGAGTTCCCCATGTTTGAATGGAATCCAGACGAGAAACGCTTAGAAGCCCTTCATCACCCGTTTACCGCCCCGCATCCCGATGATTTAGAGGATATCAAAACCGCACGAGCGCAAGCCTATGATTTAGTGTATAACGGGATTGAAATCGGTGGCGGAAGTCTCCGGATTTATCAGCGAGAGATTCAACAACAGGTGTTTGCAGCCATTGGCTTATCCTCAGAAGCAGCAGACGAAAAATTTGGTTTCCTTCTCGAAGCCTTTGATTATGGAACACCACCTCACGGCGGAATTGCTTACGGGTTAGATCGCCTGGTGATGCTACTCGCAGGAGAAGACTCGATTCGGGATGTGATTGCATTTCCGAAAACCCAGCAAGCCAGTTGCTTATTAACTGAAGCCCCTAGCCCAGTGGATGAAAAGCAACTGAAGGAACTTTATGTGGCTTCCACTTACGATCCGGAGATGGAATAATGGCAAAAAATCTAGAGCACTTAACGATTCATCAGTTTCGAGGCTTACAAAACTTAGAGTTGCATAACCTTGGAACAATTAATTTATTCGTAGGAGCCAATAATTCTGGGAAAACAAGTGTTCTAGAAGCCATTGCAACTTATTGTCGTCCCCTTGATCCGAAAGCATGGTTAAATACCGCTTGGAGTCGAGAAATTAAATTTTCTCGGAAACCTCAGTTAGATGCTTTACGTTGGTTGTTTCCACAAGGAAGTCAAGAAACTTCAGGGGAAATAATGATCGCAGGAGAAGGCAATTTTCCCTTGAAAAAATTACAAGCAAATTATGAAGAAATCGAGGGGACGCTAGGAGAATCTGATCAAGAAGAAGATCTAGATAATGAAATTATTAGTGATGATTTAATTGAACGAGGTGCTGATTTATTTCTGAAAGTAACTGCTAGATCTCACGCAGGAAGTTTATTTGATGAACAAGAAGAAACGATTGAAGAGGTTTTTCAGTTATGGGAAAGCGAACGTTCGATATTTGGCAAAAAACGTTCCTCTTTGAGTTTACCCTTAGAAACAATTAGTCCTTTTTCTCATCGTATTGAACAATTACAGGTCAAGTCTTTATCTAATGCAATTGAACAACGATTCAAGGAAGAAATTATTAAATTACTTCAAAATCTGGATCAAGGAATTATTGGTTTAGAAATTTTATCAACATCGCGCGATCGAAAAGAAAGACTATATATTGATCATAAAGATATTGGTATTGCTCCCTTAAGTGCATTTGGTGACGGCGTAAGACGTTTACTATATATCGCATCAACTTTAGTCAAAGCGAAAGGAGGAATTTTACTCATTGATGAAATCGAAAGTTCCATTCATACAGAAGTTTTAGATCGAGCTTTTTCTTGGTTGATTAAAGCCTGTCAAGAAAGAGAAATCCAGCTATTTTTAACGACTCATAGCTTAGAAGCAATAGACGCGCTGTTAAGTAGTACGGAAGGAACAGAAATAGATAATGGTCATAGGGTTCTGGATGATTTAGTTCTATATCGTTTAGAAGTGAATAATGGGAATAATATAGCTAGACGCTTTGATTCAGAAAAATTACATATTTTAAGAGAAGAGTTAGGTCAAGAAGTCCGATGGTAAATTATGCTTTTATTGGGGTTGAGGGGAATCATGATCAAGCATTTGTCGGTAAGATATTGAAACTCCTAGGACTTGAAGATTTCCGAGAAAAAAAAGGTGGCTTACGTCAGAATCTTGATCCATTTTGGAGTAAATTAATTCCTTCCTACCCTACTAAAAAAGGAGAATTATATAAACGTTTGCCTATGCCTTCTATTTTGTATAATAAAACTCTATCAGTGGCAATTTATGGAGGTGAAGGTAGCAGTTTAAAGAAAAATGTAGATGCTGTTTTGACTAATGAAAGCAAGTATCAAACAGATCTATCTAGCTTTATTATAATTGCCGATGCAGATGATAAACCTGTAAATAAGATTGTTACAGATTATGCGAACTATTTTCAAACTTATTTCCCAGATTTCCCTAACGAAGCTGGGGTTATAAATCAGAGTGGATCGACCTCTACAGGAATTTATGTATTACCGAATAATAACTCTCAAGGCACTTTAGATAAGTTATTATGTCAATGCGGAGAAGTTGCTTACTCAGAATATATGAGTAGGGCTACTGATTATTTGGAAAAATTTACTGAGAGGAAATGGAAAAAATTTGATTATGAAAAAGCCCTAATTGCTACAATTGTGAGTGTTTTAAAGCCTGGAAAAACAAATACAGTTAGTATTAATGATAACAATTGGGTGAGTGCAGTTACACAAGAACAAGTTCATGATCTCAAAGTATTCATTGAGTTTATCGCAGCATCGCTAAATATCACTTTTTAAGGTAATCGCTGATTTTTGTAAATTTTCGAGCAAATTTTCCTCATTTTCCTAGAATAAAGTGTAGAGTTGCGCGATGCTCCTCCGGTGCTGGCGAAGCCATCGCGCTCCCTTAGATTAAAGAAAACTTTGTGATATATTAAGGAACGCCATCAGAAATCAGGGAGGAGTCTTGAATGCACCTATTAATCCCTGCTGCGGGACGGGGACAACGAATGGGCAGCGATCGTAATAAGTTATTATTACCATTACTTGGAAAACCCTTACTTGCGTGGACATTATTAGCAGCAGAATCTTCCACTGAAATTAACTGGATTGGAATTGTAGGTCAACCTTATGATTTCCCTGATTTTAGAGGCATTGTAGAAGATTTAAATCTAAAGACTCCTGTTACCTTTGTTGAAGGAGGAAAAACCCGTCAAGAGTCTGTTTGTAACGGTTTAGATGCGCTTCCTAAAACCGCCAGTCAAGTGTTAATTCATGATGGGGCAAGATGTTTGGTAACGCGAGAATTATTTGATCGCTGTAGCGAGGCTTTAAATACTTGTCAGGGCTTGATTGCTGCGGTTCCGGTGAAAGATACGATTAAAGTTGTGGATGAACAGGGCTTTGTTAAAGATACCCCAGAACGACGGCAAATGTGGGCTGCACAAACTCCGCAAGGGTTTCAAGTGGAGTTACTCAAGTCCTGTCATCGTCAAGGAAAAGTTTTGGGGTGGGAAGTCACAGACGATGCAGCGTTGTTTGAACGGTGTCAACTCCCTGTGAAAATTGTGGAAGGAGAAGAAACCAATTTGAAATTAACGACCAAGTTTGATTTACAACTGGCTGAATTTATTTTAAGCCAACGTCAAAGTGATGGTAGGGGCAATTAACCCCCACCTCAAGCTAGATTTAGGCTTTACTCACGGCTTCTTCCTTGGCCAAGAATTTCTCTAATTCACTTAATGCCTCAGCATCTACTTTTGTCTGCATGGGACAGAATTTGGGTCCGCACATGGAGCAAAATTCAGCGGTTTTGTAGATATCTGCGGGTAAGGTTTCGTCGTGGTATTCTCGGGCGCGATCCGGATCAAGAGAGAGTTCAAATTGACGATTCCAGTCGAAGTTGTACCGCGCTTCCGAGAGTTGATCATCACGATCGCGCGCTCCTTGACGATGACGTGCCATATCCGCAGCATGGGCAGCGATTTTGTACGCAATCAACCCTTCTCGGACATCTTCTGCATCCGGTAATCCTAAATGCTCTTTCGGTGTGACATAACACAGCATAGCGGTGCCATACCAACCTGCCATAGCAGCCCCAATTGCCGAGGTAATATGGTCATAACCCGGTGCAATATCTGTCACGAGGGGTCCCAACACATAGAAGGGTGCTTCACTACACTCTTCCATCTGTTTTTTCACATTGTACTCAATTTGATCCATCGGCACATGACCGGGACCTTCCACCATCACTTGCACGTCATGTTCCCAAGCGCGACGAGTCAGTTCACCGAGGGTTTTCAACTCTGATAACTGGGCTTCGTCAGTCGCATCATGAGTACAACCGGGACGGAGAGAATCTCCTAAACTGAAAGAAACATCGTATTTCTTGAAAATTTCAATGATGTCATCAAAATGGGTATAGAGGGGATTTTGCTTGTGATGATGCAACATCCACTTGGCAATAATTCCACCGCCGCGAGAAACAATCCCAGTAATGCGCTCTTTTACGAGAGGGAGATACTCAATCAGTAATCCGGCGTGAATCGTTTGGTAGTCAACTCCTTGCTGGGCGTGCTTTTCAATGACATGGAGAAAATCATCAGCAGTGAGGTTTTCAATATTGCCATGAACACTTTCCAACGTCTGATAAACTGGTACTGTGCCAATGGGAACCGATGAGGCTTGAATAATGGCACTCCGAATTTCATCAAGGTTTCCGCCACCAGTGGATAAATCCATGACGGTATCTGCGCCATATTTGACCGCGAGTTTTAATTTGTCCACTTCTTCCTCAATGTTCGAGGAGTTGGGAGATGCGCCAATATTGGCATTGACTTTACACTTCGATGCGATTCCAATCGCCATGGGTTCCAAGTTTGGATGATTAATATTGGCGGGAATAATCATCCGTCCGCGCGCCACTTCACCCCGAATTAACTCTGGCGAGAGGTTTTCTCGCTGGGCGACATGGTGCATCTCTTCGGTAATTTTCCCTTGGCGGGCGTAGTGCATTTGACTGACATTACTTTCTCCGCGCCGTTGGGCGATCCATTCACTTCGCATATTACATTGTTCCTTGAATAACAGCTTCCCTACGTCGGTGCTAGCCGATCTCAGGTTCTCGGGGTGTAATCTCAGCCTGTTTCAGCCCAGGCACCCCCAGCTTATTCGCAAATCCTAGCATATCTGGTTGCGCGATCGTCATGGTTCTTTGAATAATTTATAATCAGCGTTGGACTCAGATTTTGAGAAACAACATCATGACTTATCCCTTTTATATTGTGGATGTTTTTGCGGTTGATCGTTATACGGGAAACCAGTTAGCCGTATTTCCAGAAGCCAATCAAATGCGCGATCGCGCGATGCAAGAATTAGCAAAGGAAATTAACTTTTCAGAAACCACTTTTATTACCAGTTCTGCTTATTCTGATAATAGTTATGATGTCCGAATTTTTACTCCGAATCAAGAACTTCCTTTTGCGGGTCATCCTACTTTAGGGACGGCTTATATGATCCGAGAAACCTTAATGTCTGCTGCGGAAAAAGAAACGTTTAGTCAAGTCACCCTCAACTTAAAAGCAGGGAAAATTCCAGTGACTTGGGAAACCACAGCCAAAGGAGAAGAAGTCCTCTGGATGCAACAAAATGCCCCACAGTTTGGTCAAACTATTTCTTCGGATCAAATTGCGCCTGTTTTAAATATTACTGAAGCAGAAATTGATGCTAAGTTTCCCATTCAAGAAGTTTCAACGGGACTCGATTTTTTAATCATTCCTGTTAAAACGTTAGAGACATTAAAGAAAATTCAAATTAATTTAGAAGCCTATTATCAACTGATTACATCCTTACAAGCGAAAAGTCTTTTTGTTTTTTGTCCTGAAACCTATTCCCCTGAGAATGATTTATGTGCGCGGATGTTTTCCGATTATTTAGGAGTTCCTGAAGATCCTGCAACAGGAAGTGCGAATGGTTGTTTAGCTGCTTATTTAGTAAAACATAACTTTTTTGCTAATGAAGAAAATATGATACAAGTGAGAGTAGAACAAGGATATGAAATCAACCGTCCTTCTCTCCTTTTATTAAAAGTAAGTCCAGATCAGATTCAAGTCGGTGGACAAATTAAACTGATCGCACAAGGTCATTTTTTATGATTTTGTTATTCGTTCTTTGTTATTTGTTGGTTGTTAATCAATGAACCATGAACGTCCACCGACTTGCTTTGTACCTCAACAGATTAAGCAAGGTGAGAAAGGAATCAACTCCAATCTTCTTCTTCCATTCCGCCAGCATTATAAACTTTTCTCTTTTGATGAATTTCCCGAGTTTTTTCAAATAGTGCTTCTTCTGTTAACTCCCATTGCTGTAGGAGTAAATCTAAATCCTTTTGTAAGGACTTCGCCCCAAGAAAATTTTTATAGCGAATGCGTAACCGAGCAAGTTCTGCTAAGTTATGATCATTGATTTTTTCTTGAAAAAGCTGTTCAATAATTTCTCGATCTTGTTTTTCTCGGGGATGTTTTTGTTCTGGCATTTGATTAATTTGTTTAGAGTGTGTTTGAGTATTGCAATTAAAAGTTTATCTAAGAAACAGCAAAATTACTAGAGTCATTGATTATGTGTAACTGTGGTTTATTTGTGGGAATAACAACCCTCGATTTAATTTATCTCGCCCCACATCTTCCCGAAGCCAATGAAAAATTAAGTGCAGTAGATAGTACCCTTTCTGCTGGGGGACCTGCTACAAACGCCAGTGTTGCTTTTAGTTATTTAGGGAATCATTCGCGACTCTTGTCTGTGCTAGGAAATCATCCCATTACCCATTTAATTAAAACGGATTTAGACCAGCAGAAAATTGAACATCAGGATTTACAACCGAACTGGACAGAAACGCCACCCACATCTTCAATTATTGTAACTGAAACCAGTGGCGATCGCGCGGTTATTTCTCTCAATGCAGTTCGTTGTCAAGCTGAAGTTAATCAAATTCCTCATAATATTTTATCAGGAGTAGATTTAGTTTTAATTGATGGTCATCAGATGGCGGTGAGTGCAGTTATCGCCCAACAAGCCCAAGCCAAAAAGATTCCTGTTGTAGTCGATGGAGGAAGCTGGAAAACAGGATTTGAAACGGTTTTACCTGATACCGATTATGCCATTTGTTCCGCTAATTTTTACCCGCCCCACTGTCAAACACAAGCCGATGTTTTTGACTATTTAAAGGAGATTGGTGTCTCTTATGCTGCAATTACGCAAGGAAAAAAACCGATTCTTTATCAAACCCCTGAAAGCCAAGGAGAAATTCCAGTTCAAAACATTTCTGCTGTTGATACGTTAGGCGCAGGCGATATTTTTCATGGGGCATTTTGCCACTATATTTTACAAGAAAACTTTGAGCGCGCGATCGCGTCTGCTTCCAAAATTGCAGCCCAAGCCTGTCAATCATTTGGGACAAGAAATTGGATGAAAACTTAGGAACATTAGTTTTTAATATAAGACATCTCCTGATAATCAGGATTCAGCGCAACTGCTTTCTCATAATCATTTCTTGCTGCTTGGATGTTGCGTTTTTGATAGTAAGCATAGCCTCGATAATAATAAGCCTTAGCATTTTTAGAATCGAGAGTAATCGCTTGCGTATAATCTGCAATTGCTGCTTCTAAATTTTCTTGCGCTATGTAAGCCATTCCTCGATTACTATAAGCAAGAGTATAATTTGGATTGAGAGAAATAGCTGTTGTATAATCCTCAATTGCTGCTTCTAAATCCCCTTGGCTTCTGCGGGCATTCCCTCGATTATTATAAGGAATGCTATTATTTTTGTCACGACGAATTGCCTTATTGTAATACTGGATTGCTTTTTCAAAGTCACGTTGGTCGTAATACTCATTTCCTCGGATAATATCACTCTTCAAATAGTTTTCAAAAAACCGAAGAAACTTTATTAAAATAAACATTAAACATCCAAAACATACGAAAGCAGTCTCCCTCAAAAAGACGACAGGATAGTTAAAAATTTTTGTTTTTGCTTGTTTTCTCCAAAGAGAGATTCCTTGCTTGAAGTCTTCAAAATATTTCTGGTCATTTAAACCATTTAGATTGATCCGAACGATAGCACGGTCTAAATAGGCTTCTACAGAATCCGATTTGAAATAAATTGCTTGATTATAATCTTCAAAACTTTGCTGATACTTTTTTTGCCTCAAATAAATGAGTGCTCGGTAAATATAAGCATCAGCCCAATCAGCTTGAAGATGAATCGCTTTATTATAATTTGCCAGTGCTTTTTTCCAGTTGCGTTGCTTGATATAAATGAAACCTTTTTGTCCATAAGGAGAAGCCCAATCCGGAGCAATTTTTATGGCTTGGTTACAATCTTGAATCGCTTGGTATAAATTACCTTTTGCAAGGTGAGCAGAAGCTCGATTATAGTAAATATTAGCAATATTAGACTTTAGGGTAAGAGCCTGATTATAACTTTTAATTGCTTTTTGGAATTGCTTCTGCTGAGAATAAGTTAGTCCCCGATAAAAGTAAGCCTGAACGGAATTAGGATTCAGCGCCAGAACTTGATTGTAATCTTTAATTGCCTTTTGGAATTGCTTTTGATATGAAAAGGCTAAGCCTCGTTTTAGATAAGCAATACTTAGTAAAGTTTCATCAATATTAAGGTTAATTGCTCCCGTAAAATCACTAATTATATTTTTTAAATCACTGAATGAAGAATTATAATCAAACTTAGCCCAAGCTCTGACAAAGTAATCTTCTGCTGTTAATTCTCTTACCGTTTTAGGCAAAGTAATGTTTTTGTCTTCTTGCACCCACGTTAAATAATGGTAAATGGGAATTCCTGATGAGAAATTCCACATGGAAAAATCATCTTCTAGAGTTATATCTTGTGAGTTTGTTTTACGACTCGCATTAATTCCAAGTAACTCTCCTTGTTCATTGACAATCGCACCACCACTCATTCCAGAGTAAGTCTGGCTACTATACAGTAATCCCAAACCATATTTCACTAATTCTCGGGTGCTCGCTTTGATTCTTCCCTCATTAAACAAAAAAGAGAGGTCTTCCGTTTTCTGTGACGAAGTTGCAGAAGAATCAGAAAATCCACAAGCATAAATGGTTTCTCCTTGCTGGGGAGGATTTTGCGCGATCGCTGCGACGGGATAATCCTTTTCACTGGTAAATTGAATTAGAGCTAAATCAACATCAGGAAAACTGCGAATCGTATGACAAGAGATCAGATGAGATTTTTCATCAAAGGTAACAGCATACACTTCATCCGTTGACTGATATTTGCTAACAACATGAGCAGCAGTCAGAACAGAATATTGGTTTCCCTCTTGTTTGACTAAAACGCCAGAACCAGAGTTATATTCACTGTTAATGAAAACTATGAATTGTTTTACTTGTTCACGAATCATCTCCAATCGGATCCAACTAGAAAAAATAACGGTTGGTTTTTTCTAATTTACTATAAGAATCATGAACAAAAGAGTGCGCGATCGCGCTATTTTGAAAACCCAGTTGGATTTCTAAAGTGAGATTCAAGACAAGTCGCGACGATTAGTAGGAATTTGTATCCACCTGAGTTTTTATGGTTTCCCAAATCGACAGTACCCCTTCTAGCCAACCTTGAGCAAATATAATTCGACTTTGAGGATCAGCGTCTAATAAATCCGCGAAATCAGGGTCGTGCAGTCTTGCTTGTTCTGGGTATTGCTTCAGGTCAAGAAAACTCCATAAATAGTCTAAGACCTCTTCATCTAAAGAATCGGCGAGAGGGCTAACTCGTTCAAAATGACGGTAATCTTTGTAAGAGAGTTTAGAACTAGAACGAATTCCTAATTCAAAGCCTTCTTGATGGACTTTTTTGAGGAGGACATTTTTTTCAGCCCGTAAGCGTTCGACCAGATTATCTTGTCCTTCTGCTTGCTGTTTGAGTTCTTCATATGTAATAGCCATTTCTAAAGCCTCCTGGCAAATCGAAGAAATATTGAAGTTGTGTTTGACAGCTTGCAACCGTTCAAATAACGCATCAGGAACGGCGATGGTAACTCTGTGACTCACAACTTCCTCCTTAATTTTGTGTACTCTTATACAATAACCCAAATAATTACATAACAACTGGCAATGAGATTTTTTGTTACATAATTAACCGATTTAAAATAAAAGTTATGCATTTAAAACTAGAGTTTAACATAGATATTCATCTGAAACCTTTGCTAAATCGTTATTATAGGCGTTCATCGAAATATGATCTTGCTTAACGATTATGTAATTACCAGTCGTCAAACTATAGTATTACCCAAGCCAATGATGGGTCATCCCAGAACAGAGGAATCACTGCTCTAGAGGAGATTGTGAAAATTTCGTAAAATTGTAATTTTTGATACAGAAAATAAATTAAGATAAGAGTAATGGGTTAGGGAGGTCGGATCATGTCTGTTCAACAAAAAGCTCGCGCTCTTATGAGTCGCCACCATCAGTTAATTCGTAATCGTGAACAATCTATGTTATTGCGAAGTGTGGGAGAAATTGGTCTGGATGTTGATGTCACGTCTTATCACAGCCAAATTCAAGGGATGACTCCCAATAACTTTAGTCAAAGTTATGATCGTAGTCACACCGCAATGAGTTAGAAAATACTTTAATTTTCAACTTCTCCCTTTCAGCTAGATCAGAAAGAAAACGATCCCAAAAAGTATCAGGAATTATTCCATCGAGAGAATTGATCGGGTAATAATTCTGTCTAAAAAGGGGGAAATTTTTATTGTCATTAATCATTTGGAAATAGGGGATTCAAGATTCTTTCCTCATCCCCGCCCTACTGCGATGACCTAGATCTAATGTGGGGAGAGGAGTTTTTGATAAATGGCAAAATCGGTTTTACCAAAACAACAGAAAATAATTCTTGTAATGTGAGGACATTCTTTAAGTTTTTCTTGACAAGTGTTGACCGCAATTTTTGC
>JAVLCL010000061.1:0-10808 GCA_031580825.1 Halothece sp. Uz-M2-17 | reverse complement strand
ATTCCGGTTGCTCCCCCTGATTTTAAGTCGGGCTTTATTGGATTAATTGGGCGACCTAATGTTGGCAAATCAACTTTAATGAATGAGTTAGTGGGAGAAAAAGTTGCTATTACTTCGCCGGTAGCGCAAACCACCCGTAATCGTTTACGGGGAATTTTGACTACGGAAACAGCACAGATGATTTTTGTGGATACCCCAGGGATTCATAAGCCCCATCATGAACTGGGAAAAATCATCGTTAAAAATGCTCAAAGTACCATTGAAGCTGTGGATTTAAATTTATTGATTTTTGATGTTTCCACTCCCGCCGGTGGGGGAGATCGCTATATTGTTGATCTTTTGAAAAAAACGAACGTTCCCGTTTTGGTGGGGTTAAATAAAAGTGACTTAGTCAGTGAGGAGAAAAGAGAAAAAAATTGTGCGACCTATAGAGAAATATTAGGGGATCAATCTTGGGAGTTGGTTGAATTTTCCGCGTTAACTGGGATGGGCTTAGACTCCTTACAGGAAACACTCAGAGATAGATTAGAGATTGGTCCCTATTACTATCCGCCGGATTTAGTGAGCGATCAACCAGAACGATTCGTAATGGCTGAGTTAATTCGTGAGCAAATTCTACGAGAAACACGACAAGAAATTCCTCATTCTGTGGCGATTGTGATTGACCAAATTACGGAAGAAAAAAATCTGACAGCAATTCGAGCGACGATTAATGTTGAACGCTCCTCGCAAAAAGGAATTTTAATTGGGAAAAAAGGGACAATGCTTAAACGAATTGGGACAGCAGCCCGAGCGGAAATGCAAAAGATTATTGCAGGGAAAGTTTACTTAGAATTGTTTGTTCGAGTGCAAGCGAAATGGCGGGATTCGGCGAGACAAGTTGCGGAATTTGGTTACTTTCAGGAAAGTTAAAAACAAAGACCCAAAACTGCCATCAACGCTAAAATATTGGTTAAAGTAGGAGCAGCGAGTTTCCCAACTCAATGACAAAAACCACTCCTATGATGTCACTGGAGTGATTAATATCAACCTAAATCCCATCGCTGCCGAGAGAAAACGCGGAGCAAGGAAGAGACGGACGTGACTATGCAGCCAACCCAACCCCAAACCCCTGACCGAAAACAATATCTACAAAATGCAAAAACGAATCTGGAAACCATTGAACGTGGACTTCTGAACTTATCGGGCGTGATAAGACAGCCAGAAACGTTACAGCGTCTTCATAGTGCTGCTGAGTCTTTGAATACAGGAGCAGTGATTCATCAAATGGAGACGATTCAACAGATTGCTCAATTCTTTGAAGACTGTTTTGGGGTCATGCGGACTGCTTCGGTGGTCAGTGATAAACAGTTAGAAAATTTATTGTGGCAAGTTTTTGATACCTTTCAAGGGTTGGTGGAAATGCACGCCATGTCGGAAGAACCAACAGAATATACCACGGATGTGGAACGAGAGGTGTTTAAGGGGCTTCAGCCAAAATTGACAGAGGCAAAAACCTATCTGCAATCTCGGATTTTACATGAAGAAGCAACCGTTAGTGAACTGACCCCCGACAGTGATTTCTTCCAGCAGCAAGTGGATGCTGAGTTGAAAGCGATGGAAGGGATTATTCAGCAAGAAAATCCGTCTCATTATCGCACGGAACTGAAAGAACATTGTCAGGTGTTAGAACAAATTGGCGCGCAAGCCCAATTACCGACTTGGGTCAAGCTGTTGAAAACGGCTCAAAGCGCGATCGCTGCAACTGAAAATTCCGTCAAAACCGCAACCGAATGCGCGATCGCGGAAATTAGAGAAGCCCAAAATCTAATTAAACAAGGTCAAGCGTACACCATTAAGCCCAGTCAACGCTTAAAAGCAATGTCTTTGCAACTGTCTTCTCCTTGGGACACGCAAAACTACGAAGATGAGGATGAAACCTACTTTGATTTTAACGGAGAAGAATTCTTCCGTGAACAAAGTGCCCAAGATTCATCACAGGGAGAAGAGTTAGATGAAAAAGCAACCATTGCTGACTTAGATGGCATTCCTGAAGCCAGTGATACTGATGATGAGGAAGAAGATTTCTTAAAAAGTCTTGATCTCGAAACGGACTTATGGGAAGAAGAAAGCATTGACTTGGATATTCCTGCAACCATTGACCATTCTGATGAACATCTCGAATTATGGGATGAACAGCAAACCATTGCTGAAGAAAGCACAGAATGGTGGAATGAACAAGAAACTGCTTTGGAAGATGACGGTGCAGAAGAAAGTCTAGACCAATGGCTAACCCAGCAAGGTACACCCACTGATGATGATGAAACATTTTTTGAGGAGTTATTTGCTGAGAATAAAGCGAATGAAGATGAGTTGTGGGAAGAAGAAATTGAATTAGAACAAGAGAATTCTACAGCTGATGGAACTGATGCCTTATGGGGAAGTTTAAATCCAGAAGAGGTGAGTGCGGATCAGGAAACCTTCATTGAAGAAGAAAATAATGGGGATGAGGAATGGGATGAACTATTTGAGGCGTTAGCAGCAGAGAAACAAGATCCTCAAAATGAAATCAAAGCAGAGGAACAAGAAGCCCTTGCCCGATTAGATATGTTATCTAATGAGGAGAACGAGAATTTCTCATGGTCTGAACAAACCTTTGAACCCCTAGAAGACCTCGAATCCATTTTTGCCAATGAAGGAGAAAAAACCTTTATTCAAGGAACTGCAGAAGGCTCGGCGTTTTCTGAAGAGGAAGAAGATACCTCTAACCAAACCTACATTCAATTTTCAACCCAAGAACAATCAAGATCCGCTTTGGAGTATTACCTCGATCTCGAACAGTTAGATCAACTGATCGAAGCCGGCGCGCAACAAGAAGCAGACTTTGATATCACAGCCTTAGAAGCCTATATTGAACAAGCTCCAGCACAACCAAAACTAGAGGAAACCCACCCAGAACCAACCCCTGCCAAAGCCTCAGCAGCACTGGCTCCCCGAGGAGGAGGAGCTTTATTTGAACAAACCATTAAAGTTCCGGTTCGCTTGATGGATAACCTCAATAATTTAATTGGGGAGTTAGTCGTTAATCGCAATAGTTTGGAAAAAGACCAAGAACGATTACGACAGTTCTTAGACAATTTATTAGAACAAGTACAAAACCTGAACGATCTAGGGGTGCGGATGCAAGACCTTTACGAGCGGTCGTTACTTGAAAACTCCCTCCTATTGAGTAAATCGTACAGTACCAATAAAACCACAATCGGTAATAATAATGGTGAAAGTAGCACTGCTAACCGTAGCTATGACGAGGAGTATAACCCCTTAGAGATGGACCGCTTCAGTGGCTTCCACTTGCTCTCTCAAGAAATGATTGAGTTAATTGTGCGGGTGCGAGAATCCACCTCTGATATTGAGTTTTTAGTGGATGAAGTCGAACAAGAAGCCCGACTTTTCCGTCAAGTGACAACGCAGTTACAAGAAGGGTTTACTGAAGCGCGTATGGTTCCCTTTTCGCAAGTTGCGGATCGCTTACCCCGAGCCGTCCGCGATATCTCTATGAAATTAAATAAGAAAGCGAAACTGCAAGTGGAAGGGAAAGATACCTTAGTCGATAAAATGATTCTGGAGCAACTCTATGACCCAATGACGCATTTAGTAAATAATGCGATTACTCATGGCATTGAGTTACCAGAAGAACGCCAGCATTTTGGTAAACCCGAAACGGGAACGATTAAAGTGGAAGCCCATCACCAAGGGAATCAAAGTATTATTTCGATTTCTGATGATGGTGCGGGACTTGATCCCGTCCGTATTCGACGGAAAGCCGTGGAAAAAGGTTTAATTTCTAAAGCAGAAGCCAGCGCACTTCCGGATATTGATATTTTTGACTTTATCTTTCACCCCGGATTTAGTACCAAAGATCAAGCGGATGATTTCGCCGGACGTGGTGTCGGTATGGACGTGGTGCGTTCGTCTTTGAGTAAGCTGCGCGGAAGCATTAATATTGACTCGTCTCCTGGGAAAGGAACAACCTTTACCATTGGCTTACCCCTGACCTTGAGTATTACCACTGCCCTCTGTTGCAAACTGAATCAATCAGATTTGGCATTCCCAATGGATGGGGTAGAAGATAAATTTGAAACCACCAAGGATAATATCAAGATCAATCAAAACGGGGAACGCTTTATTCGTTGGCAAAAAAGTTCCACCTTACTCCCGTTTAAACCCTTATCGGAACTCTTGTCCTATAACCGCACCCTCACCCGCAGTAATCTCTTTGCTGCTCAATCAGAAAGTGATGAAATTTCGATTGTCGTTCTCCGTAGTACCGGTAATTTAGTGGCTGTCCAAGTGGATCAAGTGCTCGGACAACAAGAAATTGTAATTAAACAGTTAGCCGGTCCCATTCCGAAACCTCTGGGTATCGCAGGGGTGACAGTGACTTCTGATGGCAGTGTCATGGCAATTGCAGATGTTTTAGAATTAATCGATCTCTTCTACGGACGAGTCCGGAAAGATGTCTTAAACTCCATGCTGGCGCAGCAAGAACAAGCAGCAGAACAAGAAGCAGGTGACGCGGAACCGATGGTGCTGATTGTGGATGACTCCATTACGGTGCGAGAATTGCTGTCCATGACCTTCTCAAAAGCGGGATATCGAGTGGAACAAGCTCGTGATGGTAAAGATGCTTGGGAAAAACTGCGAGCAGGTTTAGCCTGTGACATGATGTTCTGTGATATTGAAATGCCTCGAATGGACGGATTAGAGTTATTATCTCGGGTGAAAGAAGAAGAACGGTTTGCAAACTTGCCTGTAGGAATGCTGACTTCTCGGGGCGCTGAGCGTCACCGTCAAATGGCTTCCCGCTTAGGGGCAAAAGGCTACTTTACTAAGCCCTATTTAGAAGAAGTTTTACTAGATGCAGCAAAACGGATGCTACAGGGAGAAGATTTAATGAATCGTAAAGCAACCCCTAGCACCTCTCAGTCATAATTAATCAACAACGCATGACTCATAACAATCAGTTGTCTCGAAACCAATCTTTACTCACTTGCAGCCACGCCATGGTACGAGGAGTTGGGGTTTCCTTAATCGGCTTACTCAGTGCATTCAGTCTTGTTACCCCGACTCCTGCTCGTAGTGAAACCTTTCCCATTGAGGTGGGAATTGTCCAACGCTTTGGAGAGGAGTTGAGTGATGAGATTACTATCACCAGCCCCAATGAAAGTCCCTTAGCGGTGACACTCGAAAACGAGGGAACGACAGAAACCTTAAAAACCAATCGCCTCACCTTAGAAATCCAAGCAGACCCCTTAGCACAACCCAAAGTCAAAGAACGGGTGATTTTAAGTGATCATGCGACGTTTGAAACGGCAGAAACCAGTGCCGAAATCTGGTCAAAACGGGGCATTATTACGGAAGTAACCCAACCCGGACGCTGGCAAGTGTGGGCAAAACCGGAAGTATATCATTCTCCTTTGTTACGACGCTTTTTATTAGAAAGTTTGCAACGGGAAGGATATCAAACCCCTTATTTGGAAACTGAGGTTTTAGAAGAAGTGGTAGAAGTTTCTGTTGTTTTAGATGGAAAACGCTACACACCAAAAAATTTAGAGATTCACCACGAAAATGAAGAAATCTATGTGGATGCAAGTGAAGTTCCCCGTCGGCTTTATCCCGGATATTTGCATTTGCAACCCAATTCTTATGGCAATTATACGCTGGTGAATATTGTGCCGATTGAGTCTTATTTGCGGGGAGTGGTTCCCCATGAAATTGGTCCCAAGGCTCCCTTAGAAGCAGTGAAAGCCCAAGCCATTATTGCTCGGACTTATGCCCTGCGGAATCTCCATCGCTTTGAGGCGGATGATTATGAAATTTGTGCCAATACTCATTGTCAAGTGTATTGGGGGTTAAATGATACCAATCCCCGCAGCGATCGCGCGATCAAGGAAACCGCACAACAAGTCCTCAGTTATGAGGGAAAACTGGTTGATGCTCTCTATTCTTCTACCACTGGGGGAGTCACAGCACTATTTAGTGATATTTGGGATGGTCAACAACGCCCTTATTTACGTTCTGTAGTTGATTCTGCCCAACCCGTGTGGAATTTAGAGAAACGCCCCCTGAATGATGAAGAGCATTTTCGTGCGTTTATTAAACAGCAGCAAGGGTTTAATGAAACCGGAAGCCGTGCTTTTCGCTGGGAAAAAGAAAGCAGCATTGAGCAGTTAACTGAAGATTTACAAAAGTATTTAGAGCGCATCAATCATCCCCTCGCCAAAAAAATCAATGGGATTGAGGAGATGACAATTACAGCGCGATCGCGCTCCGGTCGAATTTTAGAAATGGAAGTTGCAACCGATCAAGGAACCATTATTTTGAAAAAAACAGAAGTCCGCAGTGCCTTTGGTCCCCCTCGCAGTACCCTGTTTTATATTGATCCGGTTCGTGATGAAAACGGAGAATTACAAGCCTATGAGTTTATCGGCGGTGGGTTTGGACATGGTGTTGGCTTAAGTCAAATCGGGGCAAACCATCTTGCCCAACAAGGCTGGTCTGCACAAGATATCCTCTCGTTTTACTATCCAGAAACCGAAATTCTCTTGCTAGAAGAGGTTAAGTAATAGGAAAGGAGCATTAAAGATACAATGAAGGATAATCAATGAAATTGATTTCAGAAAACCGATCATTTGTCAACTCCTGTCAAGAACTTCTCAGAAACGTTAACATAAATTAATATACCGAGAAGCAATCATGGCGCGTTCATATTCCCCATCCATAATAAGGAAATAGAGTCGCACCTCAAATAGTCTCAACCTTGGAGGTTAAGCGTGAATAACAAAAATAATAATAATAAAAAATGGCGCAATGCGGGGCTTTATGCACTACTTGCCATTGTAGTGATTGCCCTAGCCACTGCCTTTTTAGATCAAGAGCCACAAACCCAAGCAACGTGGCGTTATAGTGAATTTGTCGATCGCGTTGAAAACGGTAATGTCGAAAGTGTCCGCCTCAACAGCGAGCGGTCTAAAGCCATCGCAACAGCACAAGATGGTCAACAAGTTCAAGTTAACTTACCCAACGACCCACAATTAATTGATATTCTCACTGAGAATAACGTTGATATTTCCGTCCAACCGGAAAGTGATGACGGATTCTTATTCCGTGCTCTCAGCAGCCTCTTCTTCCCCATTCTCTTGTTAGTGGGATTATTCTTTTTACTGCGTCGGGCGCAAGGTGGTCCCGGTTCGCAAGCAATGAACTTTGGGAAATCCAAAGCAAAAGTGCAAATGGAACCGCAAACCAATGTCACTTTTAACGATGTGGCAGGAATTGAACAAGCCAAATTAGAGTTAACTGAGCTTGTAGATTTTCTCAAAAATGCAGAACGCTTCACAGATGTTGGAGCAAAAATTCCGAAAGGAGCATTACTCGTCGGACCTCCGGGAACCGGTAAAACCCTTTTAGCCCGTGCTGTGGCTGGAGAAGCTGGGGTTCCCTTCTTCTCGATCTCCGGTTCTGAATTCGTCGAAATGTTTGTCGGGGTTGGTGCATCTCGGGTTCGTGACTTATTTGAACAAGCAAAATCCAACGCGCCTTGCATTATCTTCATTGATGAAATTGATGCCGTTGGTCGTCAGCGGGGTGCTGGCTTAGGCGGTGGTAACGATGAACGGGAACAAACCCTGAACCAGTTACTCACCGAAATGGATGGGTTTGAAAGCAATACTGGCATCATCATTATTGCTGCCACCAACCGTCCCGATGTCTTAGACCAAGCGTTAATGCGTCCGGGTCGTTTCGACCGTCAAATCGTTGTTGATCGTCCTGACTACGCGGGACGTTTGGAAATCATGCAAGTTCACGCCCGTGGCAAAACCTTAGCCAAAGATGTGGACTTAGAAAAAATTGCCCGTCGGACTCCCGGCTTCACCGGTGCAGACTTAGAAAACTTACTCAACGAAGCTGCCATTTTAGCAGCCCGTCGTAACCTTACTGAAATTTCGATGGATGAGGTGAATGATGCCATCGATCGCGTTCTCGCGGGTCCTGAGAAGAAAGACCGCGTCATGAGCGAAAAACGCAAAGCATTAGTGGCTTACCACGAAGCAGGTCACGCCTTAGTCGGTGCGTTAATGCCGGATTACGATCCTGTACAGAAAATTAGCATTATCCCCCGTGGTGCTGCCGGTGGCTTAACTTGGTTTACGCCCAGTGAAGAACGGTTAGACTCTGGACTCTATTCTCGTTCTTACCTGCAAAATCAAATGGCAGTTGCCCTAGGCGGTCGCATTGCTGAAGAAATTATCTTTGGTGATGATGAAGTGACCACCGGTGCTTCTAATGACTTACAGCAAGTGGCAAGAGTTGCCCGTCAAATGGTCACTAGATTAGGGATGAGTGAGCGTTTGGGTCCTGTGGCGTTAGGTCGTCAAAATGGGAATGTCTTTATGGGACGCGATATTGCCTCGGATCGCGATTTCTCTGATGAAACCGCAGCAGCGATTGATGAGGAAGTTCGCAACTTAGTGGAACAAGCCTATCGTCGTTGTAAAGATGTGTTGGTCTCTAACCGTCACATTTTAGATGAGTTAGCCCAAGCATTAATTGAGCGGGAAACTGTTGATGCAGAAGAACTGCAACGGATGCTCAATGAAAATGAAGTGAAAATGGCAACGATCGCGTAATTTTCTCTGACATTAAAAACGAAAGCGGTCATCGTAACGGGTGACCGCTTTTTTAGCAAAAAGGGCTGAGAATCCTACGACCACAATCTTTGATTTGGTCGCAGACGGGGCGTATAAACATCTGGGGAGACCCCAGGTGACAGCCCCTCATGAATCAGCCCGCCTCAACTCAAACCGACTAATTTGTGTTACTATTATTTATAGTGTTGATTGATTTGCTCTAATGTTAAAAGTCGTCAAAGTCAGACTCTACCCAAATCCTCAGCAAAAACAGTCGCTAGAACAGTCTTTCGGTAATTGCCGTTGGGTTTGGAATTATTGTCTGAATCTGATTAACGAGACTTACAAAGATACTGGAAAGGGACTTTCAGGGTATGAAGTCAAGAAACGGCTTCCCGCCTTAAAGAAAGAATATGAGTGGTTAAAACTCACCTATTCCCAGTGTCTTCAGCAAGTCTGTCTTAATCTAGGTGTCGCTTTTAACAACTTCTTTGAGAAGCGAGCTAAATACCCGCGCTTTAAGTCAAAGCATGGCAAACAATCAATTCAGTATCCTCAGAACGTTCAGATTAAGGATAGTGCTGTTAAATTTCCCGGAATAGGAGAAGTTAAAGCAGTTATCCATAGATCGGTTAAGGGAAAAGTCAAGACGGTTACTGTGTCTCGGAATCCGTCAGGACAATACCACGCTTCCATCCTTTTTGAAGATGGTAAACAGAAACCGTCTCCATCAACAGAAGGCAAAGCAATTGGTGTTGACCTCGGCTTAAACCACTTTGCCATAACCAGCGATGGAAGCAAGTTTGATAATCCACGCTGGATGGATAAACATGAGAAGAATCTTAAAACCAAGCAACGTCAGCTAGCTAGAAAAGATAAAGGTTCTAACAATCGGAACAAGGCTCGTAAGAAAGTAGCCAAGGTTCATAACGAAGTCACTCGTTGCAGGGAAGATTTTTTACACAAGCTATCACGCAGGATAGTGGACGAAAACCAAGTCATCGCTGTGGAAAATCTCAATGTTAAAGGAATGGTCAAAAACCATAACCTCGCCCGTGCCATTAGCCAAGTGGGTTGGGGACAGTTCTGCACTATGTTGAAGTATAAGGCAGAACAAGAGGGCAAAGTATATGTGGAAGTTGACCGTTTCTTTCCTAGTTCTAAAACTTGCAACGTTTGTCTAAATCAAGTTGATAGTCTTCCATTGGATGTTCGGAGTTGGACTTGTTCTAACTGTGAAACCGAACACGATAGAGACATCAACGCAGCAGTAAACATTCGAGAAGAAGGATTGCGACTTTTGACCTGCGGGACGCGGGACAAAGCCTATCGCCCAGATGTAAGACCCAACCGTGGAGGACGAAAGAAATCCACAGTCGGGCTGTCTGCTGGGTAGGAAGCCCCTTCTACATTGCATTAGCAATTAGAAGAGGGTAGTTCACTGAGGTGAAAAGGATTAAGTGGAAACTTTTAAGCTACTCGGTTCTCCCCAGTTTCCTTCGACTTTTACGCCTCGTCCATTGCTATGGAGATGACGGATAATTTTATAAATTGCTTCTATTTTCTCCTCAGCATTCACTTTTTCAGCAATTTCAGACAAAGACAGTGGACTGCTTTCCGCTTCTAACACGGCAACGACATTACGCTGTAACTCTAAGACAGACGCTGCTGCTTTTTTTCCTGCTTCGACACCCGGTTGATGATAAGCATTGATATTGACAAGAGAGGCATATAAACCGACCGCGCGTTCATACAATGCGATGAGTGCGCCAATCGTACGCGGTGTTACCTCATCAACGGTAATCGTAATAGAATCGCGATGATTTTCATACAAAGCGAGGCGTGTTCCTTGCAGTAAACCCGAGAGAAAGTCGCCTGCGGTTGCGCCCGCTTCTACTTCTGGAGATGTTCCCTCACGGTCTTTTAAAACCTCAATAAAGGTAGCAAAAAAATTAGGAACCCCTTCCCGTAACTGTTGCACATAAGCGTGTTGGTCGGTGCTACCTTTATTCCCATAAACCGCAATCCCTTGATAAACGGTATTGCCATCTAAGTCTTTCTCTTTTCCTAACGACTCCATCACTAACTGTTGCAAGTAGCGTGAAAAGAGACTAAGGCTATCTTTATAAGGAAGAACAA
>JAVLCL010000060.1:0-10836 GCA_031580825.1 Halothece sp. Uz-M2-17 | reverse complement strand
GGTATTCTTGCAATTAGCTGGAAAGGCTGATCACTCCCATTATTGCCTATTGCCTGGGGCTCTGTTGCCTCATATCCACAAGCCAATTTAAATGCTTAACAGCTTATAACAAATAAACTAACCCAAACAGAATCACCCACACCACATCAACAAAGTGCCAATACAATTCTGAGGCTTCCACCCCGAAATGTTCCTCACTGCTATAGTGATTTTGACGAGTCGATCGCTGCAAGACAAATAAAATCAACAATAAGCCCACAGTGACGTGCAACCCATGAAAGCCCGTGAGAATATAAAAACAACTGGTAAATAAATTCGTGGTTAAACCAAACTCCAGATGACTGTATTCATAAAGTTGTCCCCCGAGAAAGATCGCACCCATCAGTGCGGTTAAGCCAAACCAAAACTGTAATCCAGACGTATCATTCTTTTTAATCGCACTTTGTCCACGGTGCATCACAAAGCTACTGGAAATCAGAATAATGGAGTTAATGCCAGGGAGTATTAGGTCTAACTCAGGAGTGCCTTCAGGGGGCCATTCGGGCATCACAGACGAATAAATTAAATAGGCTGCAAATAACCCGAGAAAAATCATACTCTCAGCAATCAGGAACAAAACAACCCCAAACATCCGCAAATCAGGATGTTCTTCATGGGCAGTATCTGCGCCTTCTGCATAATTAATGGTTTCCGACTGATTAACTGCTGAACTTTGCATAAATTGTTTAACCTTACGATTGAATTTTTTATAACAAGATTGGGTGATGTAGAGATATTCCAAAGAACATCTCTACAAAGAACAAACGATTAACTCATGTCCGCTTTCACTTCCGACAGTAACTCTTCCACCGACTGGTCATCTTCTTCGGCGTTATCAATCCCATAGTCATAGGGACCGGACCATAAGACAGGTTCTTCCTCAAAGTTTTCAATCATTGGGGGAGAAGAGGTTTGCCATTCTAACGTCAGGGCTTTCCAAGGATTTGCCCCTGCTTCTTTGCCTTTGAACGCTGACCAGACTAAATTCACTAAGAAGGGAAATGTCGAAACCGCTAAGATATACGACCCCGCAGTACAAACCATATTTAAAAGTTGATATTCAGGATCATAAATTGCAATCCGTCGGTTCATGCCCTGTAATCCTAACTGGTGCATGGGAAGGAAGGTAATATTCAAACCAATAAAGGTCAGTCCAAAATGAATTTTGCCCCATGTCTCGTTCAGATATTTCCCAGTCATCTTCGGATACCAATGATAGACTGCCGAGAATAAGCCGAGAACACTACCGCCAAAGAGAACATAATGCAGGTGGGCAACAATGAAATAGGTGTCGTGGACGTGGATGTCAAATGGTACAGAAGCAATCATCACCCCGCTTAATCCCCCAATGAGGAAAGCAGAAACAAAGCCCATCCCGAATAACATGGCGCTGTTGAGACGGATTTTTCCACCCCAGATGGTGGCACACCAACCAAAGACTTTAATTCCGGTGGGAACGGCAATAATCATGGTAGTTGCCATAAAGAACATCCGTAACCAACCGGGAGTACCACTGCTAAACATATGGTGCGCCCAGACAATTAAACCAAGGAAGCAAATGGCAAGACTAGAGAACGCGATCGCGCGGTAGCCAAAAATCGGTTTACGGGAATGAACGGGCAAAACTTCTGAAATTACCCCAAAAAAGGGCAAAATCATGATATAAACGGCAGGGTGTGAGTAAAACCAGAACATATGCTGGTACACAATCGGATCACCGCCACCAGTGGGGTTAAAGAAACTCGTCCCCACAATTAAATCAAAGGACAGCAGAATGAGTGCTGAGGCGAGAACGGGGGTACTCACCAAAATCATCACCCCTGTGGCTAACATCGACCAGCAAAATAGGGGCATCTCAAATAAGGACATTTCTGACATCCGCATCTTGAGAATGGTGGCGACAAAGTTAATTGCTCCCAAAATGGAAGATGTTCCCAAAATCAAAATACTGAGAATCCAGATTTCTTCCCCTGCTTTCCCTGTCATTAAACTGAGAGGGGGATAAGAAGTCCAACCGGCTTGCGGTGCACCCACAAAGAAACTCGCCATGAGTAACAAGCCTCCTGGGGGGATTAACCAAAACGCCACGGCATTCAGGCGGGGAAATGCCATATCCCTCGCCCCCACCATTAAGGGGATTAAATAGTTCCCAAACCCTGCACCAGCCGGCACAATCCAGAGGAAAATCATCACTGTTCCGTGAACGGTGAACAATTGATTATAGACCTCTGGACTGACAAAATCCGATTCTGGGGTTGCTAATTCTGTGCGTACCGCAGCAGCCAAAGCCCCACCAATGAGATAGAAAATTAGGGAGGTGACAAGGTATTGAATCCCAATCACCTTGTGGTCAGTATTAAAGGTAAAGTAATCGGTCCAAGTTCGTTTTTCCTCAAGATGTTCATTTTGAGGCGTTTCTACTGGCGTTGTCATAAAATTACGCTCTCTCTCTTTACTTAATGCGTATGATGGGCGTGTAATTCCTCTAAGGTTTCGTCATTAACCCCAATCTTTTCCGCATAGGGGGTTAACAGGGGGTCTGTTGTTCCCACAGCAACGGTATTGTCTAAAGATTGACTTTGGGCAACTTGTTGTTCTTGAATCCAAGCCTGATACTCGTCTCGACTTTCAATAATTAACTGGGTTTTCATCGCCCCATGGTAGGGACCACAGAGTTCGGCACAAATCACGGGATATTCCCCAATACGTTCCGGGGTAAAACTAATTTTCGTTTCTCGACCAGGAACCGCATCTTGTTTCAAACGCAGTTGGGGAACCCAAAAAGCATGAATGACATCCCCGGCTTCAATCTTGAGATTAACGGGTTGTCCGACGGGAACGTGGAGTTCTCCCGAAACAATCCCACTATCGGGATAGGTAAATAAAAACGCATATTGAATCGCATTGACATCCACAGATAAGGGGGTCAAGTTCTTTGCTTTATTGCCGGGTGATTCCCCCAAACCAAGGGCAAGATAATCAGAAGCAGAAGCAATTAAGCCTTGTAAGCCCTCATTGTGAGTTGTCTCTTCCGCCACTTGTTGCGGACCCGGATCGCGAGAGGCTTCGGGATTTAACCCGCCCATTGAGTTATACACTTCAAAGCTATAGATGGAGATAATCAAGACAATCACTGTCGGAATGGCTGTCCAGACAATTTCTAAAGACACATTTCCGTCTGTTGGCGGACCATCGCTATCATCTCCCGGCTTTTGGCGAAAACGAATTGCCGAATAAATTAATACGCCTTCGATGAGTAAAAATAACCCCATCGCAACGGTCATCATGAGTTGAAAAATCCCATCCACGGCTTCCGCTTCCGGAGAGGCAGCAACGGGAAGTAAACCATGATTTTGACCATACCAGAGGCTAATAACGGCGATTAAGATCGCAATTGTGGCAATTTTAATTTTGTTAGCAGTAGTCACGGTTTTTTACACTGATTTGCTGAATCGTTTGCAAGTTTACAATTACTTAAATGCTATTTTTTTAGCGATTTCCAACTAATATTTTTTTTCCTTTACATACTCATCCCTAACCTACGGTAAAACAAACCATTCAAAAATTCAGGTCAATTGTTCAATTTTCAACTTTTCTTTGTTTTTTCTTTGGGATCGCAACAAATCTAAACAACAAAATCTGATGAAATGTAAAGAAATATCAAAGGAATCTGACTTGAATCTGAAGAAGATCTAAAACAATGGAAATCAGCGACTGAGATGATTACAGTAGTGATTAAAGTAAGAAAATTACAGTTGAGCAAGTGCTAGGTTAATGACGAGCTACAACTTGGCAGCTAATAAAGTTTTTATAATCTTTAGTGGTTATGACAGAATCAGCGATTTACCCAAAAATTAATACTTCTTCCGGGAAGATTTCTGCTCAGCAGCGAGTCCGACGATTGATTTGGAAAATTGCGATTGCAACCTTTATTTTAATGGCAATTGGTAGTGCAACTCGTGTCATGGATGCGGGTTTGGCTTGTCCAGACTGGCCCCTTTGCTACGGTCAGGTTGTGCCTTCCCAACAAATGAATTTACAGGTGTTTTTAGAGTGGTTTCACCGCCTTGATGCAGCGTTAATCGGTTTAACTACCATGGGGTTAGTCGGTTTGTGTATTTGGTTTCGGCGCGAATTACCCCGTTGGCTCCCTTGGGCTGCTTTCGGTGCTTTAGTGCTGGTGATTGTACAAGGATTATTAGGCGGACTAACGGTGACCGAGTTACTCCGTTTTGATATTGTCACCGCCCATTTAGGAACTGCGTTACTCTTTTTCTGCTTATTGATTGGAATGGGAACCGCTTTACTGCCCTATCAAGGGACAACAACGGCGAAAAAACTCCCTTGGGTAGGCGGTATGGCAGCAGGCTTAGTGTATCTGCAAAGTTTATTAGGAGGATTAATTGCTTCGCGTTGGGCGGTGCATCAATGTTATACCGGCTTTGAACTCTGTTCGGTAATGAATACTCATCTGGCTGGTGTTCTCCCAGCAAGCATAGCGACATTAGCCGTGGTGATTTTTTCTTGGCGCACTCCTGCCCTGCATCCAATGTTACGTCAGTTAGCGAATCTTTCGGGAATCTTTCTCGTACTACAGATTTTAGTGGGGTTTGCCACGTTTCATCTGCATCTGCAAGTGGAACCGCTCACTGTCACTCATCAAGCCGTTGGGGCTGCTTTATTAGGGGGATTAGTGGCTTATACGGTTTTAGCTGTGCGCGATCGCGCGCTTCCCTCGGCTTCCGTCTAACTGCCCCTCTTTTCATTACTTTTAATTGTTGAATTTTCAAGGAATCAATATGACAGGGACTAGTCTTTCTCCCCGTAACGAAACGTTTTTACAAGTGGTTCAGAGTTATTATCAACTCACCAAACCCCGTATTATTCCCTTATTACTGATTACCACTGCAGCAGCGATGTGGTTAGCGGGAAAAGGACAAGTTGACCCCTTTAATGTCTTTATTACTCTCGTTGGGGGAACTTTAGCAGCAGCTTCGGCGCAAACCCTCAACTGTATCTATGACAAAGATATTGACTATGAGATGCAGCGCACTCGGAAACGCCCCATTCCTTCCGGAAGAGTCCAACCGCAACACGCTTTATTATTCGCCATAGCCTTAGCCATTCTTTCTTTCAGTTTGATGGCTTGGTTTGTGAATGTCCTCAGTGCCTTACTCGCCCTTTCTGGTATTTTCGTTTATATGCTGGTTTATACCCACTGGCTGAAACGTCATAGTACCCAGAATATTGTCATTGGTGGTGCTGCGGGGGCAATTCCAGCCTTAGTCGGTTGGGCTGCGGTCACCGGTGAGTTAAGCTGGACGGCATGGTTTTTATTCGCCATTGTTTTCTTCTGGACTCCCCCGCATTTTTGGGCGTTGGCGATGATGATCTGTGATGATTATGCAGAAGTAAATGTCCCGATGTTACCGGTGGTGAAAGGAGCAAAAAATACCGCCGAACAAGTGTTTGCTTACACGCTGTTTGTTGTTCCGCTAACGTTTGGTTTGATTTATCCCTTGGGTGAGTCTGGAATCGTTTACGCGCTATTTGCAGGGATTCTTGGTGTAACCTTTATTGTCAAAACTTGGGAGTTACGGCAAACCCCAGAGGATAAAATGAAAGCGCGATCGGTGTTTAAATATTCAATTCTCTACATGATGTTGTTATGTACAGGAATCGTGATTGATAGCTTACCCATGACAAATCATTGGGTGAGTTTCCTAGCTCATACCATAGCTCAACTTTAAATCAGAACATATGGCGACTGGATCTTTAATGAAGACCGTCTCATCCCATCAAGGTCAATAGTTAGGAATTGCTCCCCTATACAGGTTAAGTTTGGGGGAGTTTTTCAAATCATGCAGCCAGTGGGGAAGTATAGCCAACCACAGTTAATCTCTCAAGATGTCACAATAGATGAATAAGTGTTTAGTTTAATTGAGTTGGTGAAAAATTATGTCAGTTTTGGCAGCGATCGCGGTTTTGGCGGTTTTAATTATCGTCCACGAACTGGGGCATTTTACCGCAGCCCGAGTCCAAGGCATTCATGTTAATCGGTTTTCTATTGGGTTTGGTCCGATTTTATGGAAATATCAGGGGTCAGAAGTAGAATATGGCATCCGTGCCTTTCCTTTAGGCGGATTTGTTGGCTTTCCGGATGATGATCCCGATAGTGAAATTCCCCAAGATGATCCGAATTTACTAAAAAATCGTCCCCTCGGCGATCGCGCCATTGTAATTAGTGCTGGGGTGATTGCAAACTTTATCTTTGCCTATTTCCTCCTCGTTACCCAATCGGCAGTTGTAGGGATTCCCGAACCGCAATTTGAACCTGGCATTAAAGTTCCTGAAATTGTCAATCAAGAAGACTCTCCTGCCAGAGAAGCAGGATTAAAAGCGGGTGATTTAATTATTGCTGTTGATTCACAATCCCTTGGCGAAGGTCAACCGGCGATTCAAACCTTACAAACTGAAATTCAAGGTTCAGTAAATGAACCCTTAAGTTTAACCGTTAAACGAGAAGGAGAAACCTTAAACCTCTCTGTCACTCCTCAACCTGGAGACGATGGGAAAGGAAAAATTGGGGTTTTACTCTCTCCCAATGGGGAAGTGATTCGCAAACGTCCTGATGGCTTCTTGGAACCGTTTACCCAAGGCGCACAAGAATATCAACGGATTTTCACGCTGACTTTCCAAGGGTTAGGACAATTAGTTAGTAACTTCCAAGAGTCAGCCGAACAAGTAGCGGGACCGGTAGCGATTGTTGCCGTTGGTGCCGATATTGCCAGTTCTGATGCCAGCAGCTTATATCAGTTTGCAGCATTAATCAGTATTAACTTAGGAATTATTAATATTCTGCCCTTACCGGTTTTAGATGGGGGGCAACTGGTCTTTCTCCTCCTAGAAGGGATTCGCGGTAAACCCTTACCCAGCAAAGTACAAGATGGGATTATGCAAACTGGAGTGGTCGTTTTACTCGGTTTAGCGATCTTCTTAGTCATTCGCGATACCGCAAATTTAGCTGTGGTTCAGGAATTTTTCCAATAATGGCTTTCTCGCAACAGGAACGGGCGTTAGCACTTCTCGCCCGTCTCAAACAGTTGTATCCCAATGCGACTTGTACTCTGGATTATGAAACCCCTGTACAGTTGCTGGTGGCGACAATTCTTTCTGCACAGTGTACCGATGAACGGGTGAATAAAGTGACTCCTGAGTTGTTTGCCCGTTTTCCTAATGCCAGCGCGATCGCGCAAGCTCCCCGCAGCGAAATTGAAACTTTGATCCGTTCTACCGGTTTCTATCGCAATAAGGCGAAAAATATTCAAGCAGCTTGTGAAATGATTGTGTCTGACTTTGACGGAAAAGTGCCAGATACCATGCAGGAAATTCTCAAACTGCCAGGAGTCGCCCGAAAAACAGGGAATGTGGTCTTAGCCCATGTTTATGGCATTAATGCAGGGGTTACGGTTGATACTCATGTCAAACGCCTTTCTTCACGGTTAGGATTAACCGAACACAGCGATCCCAAACGGATTGAGAAAGACTTAATGGCACTGTTACCGCAGCCGGACTGGGAAAATTGGTCAATTCGCTTAATTTATCACGGTCGTGCGGTTTGCAAAGCAAGACAACCCTTATGTGAAAGTTGTTCTTTGGCTGACCTTTGTCCGTTTCCCAGTGCCAATAGTAACTAAATTCGATAAGATAGTGAAGCAGTATTTTTAAAGCATAAATTTCCGATGGCAAAGAAAGGAATGATTGAGCGCGAGAAGAAGCGCCAAGAATTAGTTGATAAATACGCTGACAAACGAGCGGAATTAAAAGAACAAATTAGAACCTCGACCTCTCCTAGAGAACGGTTCCAACTGCAACGAGAACTGCAACGTCTTCCCCGCAACAGTTCCCGCACTCGTCTCCACAATCGTTGTAATGTAACCGGTCGTCCTCGCGGGTATTATCGTGATTTTGGACTCTCTCGTAACGTTTTCCGGGAATGGGCGCATAAAGGGTATTTACCAGGCGTTGTTAAATCAAGCTGGTAGCAGTTAAACCAACCACTCCAGAGAACACAGAGAAATTATTGTGTCTTTTGGGTTTAATAATAACTGCCTCAGTCTATTTTTTTATCTGTTCGGTGATGTTATACCACTTTTAACAAAGAAGGATTACCTTGTAGGGTGGGCATTGCCCACCCTACGACTTTTAATTTCTTGTTCTATAACTCAAGGGAAAGCTGATAGATTTCTTGACGGGATAAAGATGTTATTGCAGCTAACTGGCGACTAGCTTGCGATCGCGTGATTCCTTGCGCTAAAAGTTGTGTCAGTTCTGTTTTAATTGCTTCGACAGATAAATCCATTTCCCCTGTTTCTGCTTTCCCTGCAATCACCAGTGTGTATTCTCCTTTCGGTGTTTGCTGAGTGTAAAAAGCAATCGCTTCTTCTAAGGTTGCATAGTGGAAGTCTTCATAGAATTTGGTTAACTCTCGTCCTAAGATAATTGCGCGATCGCGCCCTAAGCAATCTCCTAAATCTTGCAAAGTTTGTTTTAATTTATGGGGAGATTCGTATAAAATAATTGTTCGTGTTTCCTGCTGAATGAGATCAAGACGCTCTTTTCTGGCTTTTCCTTTAACGGGCAAAAACCCCTCAAAAACAAAGCGATTTGTTGGTAATCCAGAAACAGCAAGGGCAGTAATGGCAGCGGTCACTCCCGGAATTGGAACAATAGAAATCTTTGCTTCCACACAGGCTCTCACTAAATCATATCCCGGATCGGAAATACCAGGCATTCCCGCATCCGTCACCAGCGCGATCGTTTTTCCTTGTTGCAATCGTTCAATAATTTCTGGTTCTCGTTGCTTGCGATTATGGTCGTGATAGCTGATTTGTGGGGTAACAATATCATAATGCTGTAATAATTTCCCCGTGTGGCGGGTATCTTCAGCAGCAATTAAATCAACGCTTTTCAAGGTATTAATTGCCCTGAAGGTCATATCTTCTAAATTCCCAATGGGTGTTCCCACTAAATAAAGTGTTCCTGCCATATTTTTCCTTAATAATCAATCTATCGTTTCTTGAGAATAGTGAACAAATAACAAATAACAAAAATTGAAAAGTGGTATAGGGAAAAAATATCCCCCTCAAAATGATGAAGGGGATCTGCACAGAAAACAAAAAGAAATCACTGATCTAACGGAGAAAAAAGTTTCGTTTCATCGGAGTATTGCCAGCGAATATTTTCAGGATCGCGCTTTTGTGACCACTCAGCAAAATCAGGGTCTCCTTTTCTTCTGCCAAGGGTACTTGAATGAACCCCCAGTCGTTTTGCAAGTTCTCCTTGAATGAGAGAAGCATCCTCGTCTGTGGTTTTTGTTTGCACTGTTGCTGTCGCAACTGCAGGATTTTGTGCTTTTGGTTCTGGTTGAGAAGAAACAGTCGAAACTTCAGTTGTCTTAGAAGACGAAGCCGTTGCTATTTGTTGATCGGTTTCCTCCTCTGCTTCTAAGGTTTCTAGAGAATCTGGTTCTTCAAAAAAGTTCTCTACCGCACTAGCAGTTAAGAAATAGTAAACACTGCCTTGATTTTCCAACTCGCGCCGTTTGGCACTAAATTCAGTTGCCTTATAGTCTAGAAATTGACTGGCTTTTTTGCCATCAATATTGGCTTTCATGGCAAGATCAACTGGCGTAACACATCCATTATTTTCTCGAATCAGTCGATTAAATGCAGGATTGACTTTGCCAACAAATCGTTGCCATTGCCATTGTTGAATCACTTGCCAGACAATAATGATTAAGAGCAACCCCAGCAAAACCGGCCAAGCTGTTGCAACAACCACTGCAACGAGCGCGATCGGGATAATAAGAACTAAAAAGCCAGTTGCGCTACCGTCAATTACTTTTCCAGTCATGGGTTTTGTTTTGAGTTGTCGGCAATTGCAGAAACGAGTTTTCGGTCTGTAGAAGCAATAATTTTCTACAGCCAGAGTTGTTTCTATTGACTCTTTGTTTCCATTATCTCCGATTTCACAAATTTTGTTGCATCAATTTAAATCAATTGCGCAACTGTATAAAGTCATAACTAATCAGTATTTTCTCATGAAATCTCTCGCTCATTTCACTTGTCAAGATTGTAAAAAGGTTCGTCTGATCGCCACTGATTTTGATGGCACAGTGACAGAAAAGGGTCAATTAACTGCCTCTGCAATACAAGCACTCGTAAAGTTACAGCAATTTGGCATAGCAGTTGTCATTGTTACGGGTCGGTCTGCGGGTTGGGTGAATGGATTGCGCCACTATTTGCCTGTTGCAGGCGCGATCGCGGAAAATGGCGGTGTATATAATTCTGAACCCGATACATCTCCTGATCTTCTTGTTTCTCTTCCGTCTCTCACGCAACATCGCCAGAATCTTTCCCAAGTCTTCCAAAAATTGCGCATTGCTTTCCCTCATTTAGAAGAAGCAACTGATAATCCCTTTCGTTTTACAGATTGGACGTTTGATGTTGCAGGATTATCAGAGTCTGATTTAATGCAACTGCAAGAACACTCTGAAGAAGAAGGATATAGTTTCACCTATAGCAGCGTCCAGTGTCATATCAAACCGCAAACTCAAGATAAAGCAACAGGCTTAAAAACGGTTCTCAGCAAATATTTCCCTGATTTAAAGCCTGAAGAAATTTTAACAATTGGCGACAGTCCTAATGATGAGTCGTTATTTAATCCTGATTTATTCCCGCTTTCTGTAGGCGTTGCAAATATTCAACATTACACTCAGCAACTCATACACACACC
>JAVLCL010000059.1:0-10879 GCA_031580825.1 Halothece sp. Uz-M2-17 | reverse complement strand
GGCGGGAACTCCCATCACCGCACCAGTTCCATATTCATAAAGCACATAATCAGCGATTAAAATGGGAATTTCTTCCCCGGTAAAGGGGTTAATTGCTTTTCCGCCTGTGGGAATTCCTCGTTTCGGTTTATCTTCTGCGGTGCGTTCGAGTTCGCTTTCGTTGCTAACTTCTTCAATAAAGGCTTCAACTGACTCTTTTTGGTCGGTTGTGGTTACTTGTGGAGTGAGGGGATGTTCCGGTGCAAGAACCACATAAGTCACCCCATAAACAGTATCAGGACGGGTGGTGAAGACCCCAATTTTATCTTCTCTTCCCACTACGGGAAATTCCAGATACGCCCCCACGGATTTTCCGATCCAATTTTCTTGCATGAGTTTAACGCGATCGGGCCATCCGGAAAGTTTTTCTAAATCATTGAGGAGTTCTTCCGCGTAGGCGGTAATTTTCAAAAACCACTGTTTCAAGAGTTTTCGTTCGACCTTCGCACCACTGCGCCAAGATCGTCCTTCCCCATCCACTTGTTCATTAGCGAGAACAGTTTGGTCAATGGGATCCCAATTGACAGCAGACTCTTTCTGATAAGCTAATCCCCCTTGGAAAAACTGGAGAAAAATCCATTGCGTCCATTTATAATAATCTGGGGAACAGGTGGCGACTTCCCGACTCCAGTCTAAGGAGAGCCCTAATTGCTGGAGTTGTTTTTTCATCTGCTGAATATTCTGATATGTCCATTGTGCAGGATGAACGCCACGGTCAATGGCTGCATTTTCTGCGGGTAAGCCAAAGGCATCCCAGCCCATGGGATGAAGTACCCGATAGCCTTGCATCCCTCGCCATCGCGCCATTACATCAGTAATGACATAGTTACGAACATGACCCATGTGGAGGTTTCCTGAGGGATACGGAAACATGGAAAGCGCGTAAAATTTCGGTTTGCTTTTGTCTTCTTCCGCTTCGTCCGCTTTCGTTTCTAACCAGTATTGTTGCCATTTTGGTTCAATATCGGCGGGGTTATATCGGGATGCACTTACCATGATCTGCGAGTTATCTTCGATGATTTCAGCATTATCATATTTTAGAGCAAGATTGACTCAAACAGTATCATTCACTGTTCTCTTTAAAGAAGGAATAGTACAACATTACCATTACTCAGGGTTGTCGTTTTGCCAATCGTGCCATTATTAAGGATTGATTTCTTGTCGCCTAAAAACTTAAGTAATCGCGCGATCGCGCAAGTCAATTCAAAATAAAAAGAGAGGAAATCTCAACCCTAAAGAATTCCCTCTCTCCTAATTCTTAAACCGGAATGGTTTCGAGAAAATAATTATGCTTTTTCCCAAAGTTGGCGAATTTTTCCAGGTAAAGACTCAGCAATTTCTTGAATTCTTTCCTTAGATAATTCATCTTTGGTTGCCGAAAAAACCGCATTAATCGCTATTTCTGGTTCAATTCCTCGTTGTAGTCCTCCTTCTTGACGAATCCGGAATAAAAAGGTTTCATCATCAATATTAAGAACGGGACGAACACGGCTTAAAAAAGCAACAATGGGATTGGTATCTTTCCATAGACCAGAAATTTCATCTTGTAAGGATTGATCATCGCTAGGAACAGCTTTCTCTCCTTTCAATTCTTCAAAAACACGGTCTGCTGCCTCTGTGGTCATTAAGTCCCGCATACTACGGAAAACCACTTCCGAAAGATCTCGGGCATCGAAAATATCATCAACGCCGGCTTTAATTTTGACTTTTTCTAGGAAAGGTTGATTTTCAGATGCAATGGGTGTAGAGGAACCTCGTTCTAAGGCTTCGGGTTTCTTTTCTTCCATATTCTTTAGCATTTGTTTTCCTTTTTCTGTTAGTTTAGCTTGTTTAAATCGGATTAAATGGGGAAGCGGACCATCTTCTGCACCAAGAGTATTGGCAACTCGAAACTGTTCTACTTGTTCGGGGTTAACCACATCTGGAACGTCTTCTTGTGTGGCGTAAGCATTCCCTTCAAATTCTGCTTCGATATATGCTTTTTGGTTCAGATAATCTAAATGACCCAACAGATCAGCTTGGGTGATTCCTCGTCCGGCGAAGTCAGTTTCTGTAAAAGAGACTTCCTTCCCTTCATTACTTTCGTAAGCAGATTGACCGATTTTTTCCAGTAAGATATACATGATATCTTCTCGTAAAGCAATTGTCATAGTTTCTTTCCAAATTCGTCTAATTTTGATATATCTAAATGTGCTGGTGCATCGGTAACTTCGGTGGACAATGACGGTTGGAAGCCAACAGTTGCTGACTGCGCCAGCTTATGTTTCAATCTACTCTGGTTCAAATTTGGCTGCATCTTTCATTCGACACAATTACTAGCAAGTCTCAAACTCTTGCTAAAGAAAGAGTTACAAACTAAAATCAAGGTTTTCAGGATTTTGGCGGATAGCTATTTTTGACCTTTCCGTTTATTGATGTGATCAATTATCCTTGATCAACAAGTAACCTTATATACCCAGACCAAACTCAATTATTCCTAATGAGAGATGACACAAAAAAATGAAACCTTAACTTTAGTCGCATCATTTCTCGTTACCCTTAGTATTCTCTGCGGTGGTCTGTGGTGGCTTTTCCAAACTCGCCAAAACAACATTGTTCAGACTGAAACCAATCATGAGCATTCCCCTTTTTCTCAAGGGTTACCGGATGCTCCTAATACTTTTAATGCCGTTAAAAATATTCCTTCTGGCTTATTTAATTATAGTGGCAGTCGCAATTGGAGACCGATCCAAGAAAGTATTGATCCCATTATTAGACAAACCTATCCAGACTTTCGTTTACGCTATCAAACTCCTCGTGAAGAAGGTATCAGTTCGAGTCAAGGGATAGAAATGTTGTTCGCTGATCAACTAGCTTTTGCACTCTCCTCACGTCCTCCCCAGCAGGAAGAATTAGATGCTGCACAAGTGCAAGGATATGATCTCAAAGCAATTCCAGTTGCGATTGATGGAATTGCCATTGCGGTCAACCCTAATCTTGAAGTGTCGGGATTAACGATCGCGCAATTGCAAGATATTTATACTGGACGCATTACTAATTGGCAAAATGTAGGCGGTCCCAACTTAAGAATTATTCCCTATTCATCTGCAACCAGTCAGGAAGAAATGAAGGTGTTTTTCTCCAAACAAGTTCTCAAGGGAGAAAACTGGGGCTCAAATGTGCAAGCTATTATTAATAATACATCCCCACTCAGAACCGTAGCCCAAACTTCAGGAGCAATTTATTATGGTCTTGCTTCTGAGATTGTTCCACAATGTACTGTCAAAATTCTTCCTATTGGTCAGGAAGCCGATCAATTGACTCCTCCCTATGAACCTCCAGCCGTTTCTGAAACTGCTTGTCGTCAGCAAGGACAACGGAATCGACTGAATGTTACCGCTTTCCAAAGGAGAAACTATCCACTAACCCAACGCTTGTTTGTGGTTGTCAAAGCAAATGGAAGCAGCGATCAGCAAGCGGGGGAAACCTATGCAAAATTATTACTAACCCAGCAAGGACAAGATTTAATTCGGAGTAGTGGTTTTGCCAATATTCGTTAGCAGTAAGCAGTTAGCAAGGGTATTTTGGAGTAACAGGTGCTACGCTTGTGGAGTGAGAGAATAAGGGGATTTCTCTTTTACGGATATTTAGCATTCATTCATTAATTCCATTGAAATTTATTGGTATCGACTTAGGATGGTATTCACAACCCAGTGGCGTTTCTTGCTTACAGTGGCAAGATGAAACGTTGTGTCTTCTCAGATTAGATCGCCAAGATTCTCTTGAAGATGTTTTAAGGTGGTGCGATGAATGGATCTCACCCACAGAACCCGCTTTAATTGCTGTAGATGCTCCAACTTTAATTCCAAATGAAACAGGAATGCGACTTCCGGATCAACTCACTCACAAATATTTTGGTCGTTATCATGCGGGGTGTTATCCGGCTAATCTGAAACGTCCCTTTGCCCAGCGAACCGTTAACTTTGGTCTCAGTTTAGAAGAACGAGGGTTTGCTCATGCACCCACAATTATTCCGCAACAGCTTGGACGTTATCAAATTGAAGTTTATCCCCATGCTGGTATGGTCAAACTATTTCATTTAGATCGAATTTTAAAATATAAAAAAGGAAAAGTTGCAGCTAGGAAAACGGAACTGAATAAACTACAGCAATATATCCAGCAAGTTTTACCTCAACTGACTCCGCCCTTAAGGTTTGAGGCTAATCAAGTGGTAATTACGCAATCTCTAGATTCTTTAACAGGTGTCCGCCTAAAAGGCATTGAAGACCAACTCGACAGCTTAATTTGTGCTTATATTGGTGCTTATTGGTGGTATTGGGGAGAACAATATAATCAAGTTCTCGGAAACTATGAAACCGGTTATATTATTGTCCCTTCTGGTTAAGTTTTACTATCTAATTTCAATTGGTTTTCCCTATCAAGTTGTAACCCAACTTTAAAACTAAGCATCAATTTTCACTGTCCCAACTGGCGTGGCGATACAAGTCAAAATATTTCCACTGTCGGCTTCGTAAGATGGATCTTGTAAATAGCGATATTCTCCAGATACACACTTGACTTGACAAGTACCACAAGCTCCTGACCCACAACTATAATCAATTTCAATGCCAGATTCTAAAGCCAGTTCCAAAATGCTTTTTTCATCTTCGCAAGCTAATTCTTCTTGAGATTTTTGAAACACTACAACAGGTTTTGTCGAATCTACTGCTTGTTTCACTAAGGGAGGAGTGCTTTCTGCTGTTGCTGAAGGGGTGGTTGCCTTACTTTGTGTCTCTGGAACAGGCTGTTTTTTGCGTTTTGGTGCACCAAAACTTTCTTCATAGAAGTTTTCCATCGGAAAGTCCAGTTCTTGAAACATAGATTTTACCTTTTTCATAAATCCATCAGGACCACACATATAAACCATGCGCTCTTGAAAGTCTGGTGCAATAACCTTTAACATTGCCTCGTTCAGCCGTCCTAAATATCCCATCCAAGGTTGTCCCTGCTGCGATCGCGTCATGGAAATGGCAAGTTGGAAGTTAGGATGCTGCGCCGAAAGTAGTTCTAACTCCGGTTTGAAAATAATATCTTCTGGGCTACGAGCACTATGAAAGAAGATCATATCTGTATGACTTCCCTGATCCAGTAACCAACGGGACATGGACATCATGGGAGTAATACCACTGCCAGCAGAAATTAATAAGAGTTTTTCCTTCTTGTGGTCATAACAACTAAATTTACCAAAGGGACCATTAAGACTGATTTGGCTGCCCGGTTCAATTTCATCATGTAACCAATTGGAAACTAATCCTGGAGGAAGACTCGGGTCATCTTCTGGTGCAGGCACTCGTTTCACGGTAATTTCTAAGGTATAGGGTCGAGTGGGAGTCGAAGAAATCGAATAGGAACGTTTAACGGATTGACCATTAATGTCTAGATTGAGAGTGACAAACTGACCGGGCTTGTAGGAAAATAATTTTCCGTTATCGCTGGTAAAAATAAAGGTTTTGACATCAGCAGTTTCTTGAATCACTTTTTGGCAGGTGACCATCAGTTCACCCTTTTTCCACCATTGATCATTCCCTTGACTATTGACGGAGGGAGTCACTGCATGATTTGGACTAGATTCAGCAGTAGCCACATTACTAACTACCATCAGATAAGAACCGAGACGGAGCGTGTCATTGGATTTGAGTAGATAATCGGTATTCGCGATCGCTGCTTCATTATTAATCCAAGACCCCCCTGTACTTGCGAAGTCATTGTAATAAAACTTGCCTTGGCGACAAAGAAAACGCCCATGTAATCGGCTCACATCAGGGCTATCTAAAATTAAGTCACAAGAGGAATGTCGTCCCACCAGATGTTCTTGCTTTTTTGGAGACAGTTCTTTCTCTTCAAATTTACCAGTTTTTGAATCAATCACTTTGATATCCATGGTTCTTAAATCCTTATTCTTCGGGTCGATAAATTTCAGTTGCATCCGGATCATGAATCTGATCGCTCTTCATCTTTTGATCCTTAGAAGATTCATGAATTTGAGTCTCAGCATCATTGGTATTAACCCCGATAATAGTTTTGTCATCATCCTGCTTGGGATGATAAATCTGAGTCGGAGTTGAATCTAATTGAGGTGCATAAATTATGGTTGGTGCATCAGCAGATGATGCTCGAATATCTCGAATAACAGTCATGGTTTCATCAGTATTGACGTAACCATCTGTTTCTGGCATACCGATAATTGTTGGTGCATGATCGGAGTTAGAAATAGTTTGAAATAATTCGGGTCTTTCTTGAGATAACTCTGATAAAACCGCTTCATGTTGCGCTTCTGTTAACTCTAGCTGATGTTGCATCTGGGTCAGCCATTCCCATGTTGCTTGCGATTTTACAGAATTTTTTTCAATTGCTTCAACCATCAAACCTTTATATAGGGTAAGAGCCTTATCCTGACTAATTTGAGGAATAACATGCGCCAAAATATAAACTTCTTCCGGTTTTAGGATATCAATGGTACGTCCTCTTAAATATTGGGACAAATCAATAGGTAATTTTTTGAGTTGTCGGCGCAGGCTAGTCGTTTTTCCTTCCAGTTCATAGGTAGCGCGATCGCGCTGGAAATTTCTTCCCAACCACCAAGCGCTCAATAATGCTGTTGCTAAAGTAAAGACATGATGGAACATGGAATCCATACTAAATAAAGTCCGCCAACCAAAAGCAAAAAATAAGTTAAATGCAATCACTGTAAAAATTGCAAATATCTGATGGCGCGATCTTTCACTTAAAAAAGTTGTTCCTTCTTCAGAAGAATTTAAATTTCGGAGTAAGTAAGCCTTATAAAATTTTTCTAATTTCGTGCCAATAGTGGTAAAAACTGCTACTGAGATGATTAGTGTTATCGGGATTGCAACGACACGGGGAATTGCCGAAAAAAAGAATCCCTGGCTCCATAATGGATCCATCGTTTGCGGTTGATAAAACTCTCCCTCATAGTAATAATCCCATCCACCGTGATAAAGGAAAAAGTAGCCAAAGAAGCCTAGCACTAGCCCTAAATAGCCATATTGCACTAAATGACGACCGGGCTTAAACAATTCTTCCCAATACGTTTTTTCCGCATCAATATCAACACAGGGCGACTTACAGGTAACACAGGCACTGACATCCTTATTTTGTTTGGAATCCCACGTCCGACATTTGGAATGGGTCAAACTTAAAGGGGCAGCAGTATGAGCGGAACTGGTAAAGATTCCTCTTGGACCACTAATTACTGTTTGTACAGGTGACATCGGGCAAAAATAATGACACCAGCTTCTTCCGCCATAAAGATAGCCAATTATAATTGCAGAAATAATCGTCGCGACTAAAAGAATGGCTAATGCAATGGGATTATCATTAAACCAGATTAACCGTAAAACTAATCCCAGAAACAGTAATCCAAACTGCATATAAAGATGGTTTCTACCAAGCCAAGAACTTTCTTCAATTCGACTTCGTGACTTAATTCCTAGTTTTTGGCTAATTTGAGACATAAATGCCAGCGGACAAATTCTCCGCCATCCCTCATGTCCCAATACTAATAAAATAATGATTGCTGAAGGAACAATAATTCCCCAGAAGTTTGATGTTCCCTTACGATGAGACCATTCCAAGATGGGAATGTTGGATAAATGACCGAAAAATAGACTTAAAATGAGTCCAATCCAACCAATCGCCAACACCCAACGGACAAGGTGCATTGGTTTTTGAGAGATCTTAGAAATCATAATTGAACATTAAAGGATTACACTAAAAAATAAGACAACTTAGTCAAATTACTGATTAGATCAAAGAAAAATAGTCTTCGGCAAAATCTAATGATAAAAATCATAGCTGATCTCACAAGAATCAGCAAAAAGATTTGGTTTTTTATGAGATAAAAAAATAGTGCAATTGTTAAGAGGGTTTCTGCTATCTCTAAAACGTTCGTTAAAATATGGGAATGATAGTGCAGTAACACCTCTTTTTTCGGCTTGAATGAACGCAGTTTTTAAGGACTCCCTTCCCTCCTCCTTACCAACAATGAAAGTAGAATTATATCCAACGACAACCCAAGTGAAATCTCATGATTATGACTCTCACTTAATCAAGGGAAATCCGCTTAGTATTGCACCCATGATGGATCGGACAGATCGCCATTTTCGTTATTTAATGCGTCAAATTACACGCAAAACCTTGCTTTATACAGAAATGGTAACGATTCCAGCGATTCTTAATGGCGATCGCGCGAAACTATTAGGATTTTCCCCAGAAGAACATCCTCTATCCTTACAAATTGGGGGCGACGACCCCGCAAAAGCAGCCGAATGCGCTCGAATTGCTGTTGATTGGGGTTATGATGAAATTAATCTTAACGTGGGCTGTCCTAGTGATCGTGTGAAAAGTGGCAATTTTGGGGCGTGTCTGATGGCGCAACCTGATCTTGTCGCTCGTGTTATGGAAGCAATGCAAAATGTGGTTAAAATTCCAGTAACGGTTAAACATCGCATTGGAATTGATGAGCGTGATCATTATGAAGATCTGAAAGAGTTTGTGCGTATTGTCTCTGATGCAGGTTGTCAAAGATTCACAGTCCATGCCCGAAAAGCCTGGTTACAAGGGTTAAGTCCGAAAGAAAATCGTAATGTTCCTCCCTTACGTTACGAGGACATTTATCGCCTCAAACAAGAGTTTCCTCACCTTTTTATTGAAATTAATGGTGGGATTAAAACCCTTCCTGAAATCAAGAGACATTTAAATTATGTCGATGCTGTTATGATTGGACGGGCTGCATATGATAATCCTTATTTATTCGCTACAGTTGATCAAGAAATTTATGGAGATACTAATCCTTTTCCCAGTATGAAAGAAGTGGTTTTAGCAATGCTTCCTTATTTGGATTATTGGGTTAATCGAGATCTAAAATTAAATAGCATGACTCGTCATTTAATTCATATTTTTAATGGGCAGCCAGGAGCAAAAGCATGGCGGAGATATCTGACAGAGAAAGGATGTCAAGAAAATGCAGGTGCAGAAGTGGTAGAAGAAGCATTAAAATTAGTTCAACCAAGTTTTTAATCCTGCTTGTGGTGTCCATTGTACTGCACCTTGTTGTCCGGTTAAATAAAAATTAATTTGTTGTTGTGTGAGGGTAAAGGTTACATCTTTAGAAATTTGATTACTGATCGCGATCGCGCTTTTCGGTTTTAATTCTTCTAGCCATGTTGTAGCAATTTCTCGCCCTTGCCATAATAACAAATCAATTTCTTGTAAGTCATTTCTAATATTGGGTAAACTTTGCGTTGCATTACTTAAAAATCCCCAAGTTTGTGTTCCGACTTTTATTTTTAACAACATGGGATTAATTTTATAAATTTCGAGATCCCGTTTTTGAACTAACGTTTGATTCAGTGATATTCTTTGCTGTGATCGAACAGGAAGACTTGTTTTATTCCTAAGCTCAGTTTCTAAACTTGGATTATAAAACAATTGTTTAATATTAATCTCTTGCATTAAGTTTTGCCAACTATTTTCAGACGAAAGCGCGATCGCGTTATCAATTGTTTGAATCCCTTCTTGTTGCAGAAATGGTAAAACTGTATAGCGGATTGTATCTTGACCACCACAATTAATAAGAGTTGTATGACTATTATTTTTAA
This sequence comes from Halothece sp. Uz-M2-17, assembly GCA_031580825.1. Lineage (GTDB taxonomy): Bacteria > Cyanobacteriota > Cyanobacteriia > Cyanobacteriales > Rubidibacteraceae > Halothece. The sequence continues at coordinate 1,181 of JAVLCL010000059.1, read as the reverse complement.
TAAAAATAATGGGGTCTTCTGCTGCAAAAATTGTGATTTGTTTTGAACTGATCTGCTTGTAACTAATAGGAATAGCAATAATGATGATTGCACTCACTAAAGCCAATTGCCAATAATGCTTACCTTGAGAGGATTGCCAAATAAAAACAATGATAGTTATAACAATGAGTAATTGCCATAACTCTAGTTTTCCAAATAGTAAATAACTTCCAGGTAATTGATTAAAGCCAGAAACAATTGTAATTAGTAATTGTGTGGGATAAAAAAGAAGTTGCGCGATCGCGCTTCCTAGATCAGGAATTAATAACCCTGTAAAACCACTGATCATTCCCCCCAAAATGAGAAATATTGCTAATGGCGTGACCAGCACATTTAAAAGAATACTATAAGTTGCAACCGTACCAAAGTGAAAAAGTTGTAAGGGAAAGATCCAAGGAAAAATAGCAATTGGAACTGCAATTAAAGATGCAATCGTTGGTGGTATGAAATTTAATTTATTTAAAAGGATTGGTAAAGTTATAATCAAACCTAACGTTGCTAAAAAACTAAATTGAAATCCTAAATCAAGAATCCATAACGGGTTGATTAGTAATAAAATAGTTGCAATAATAAGCAGAGATTGTGTTGAGTTGACCTTTCGTTCTGTTAACAGTCCTAATAATCCTGCAACCCCCATTAAACTTGCTCTTAAAATAGATGGTTGTAACCCAGTTAATCCCACATAAAGGATAAGAATCCCAATGCCAATAGCAAATCTTAGGGATACTTTAAACTGTTGCGTAATTGCTAAAACTAATCCCAGCAAAAGCGAAACATGAAATCCCGAAGCTGCTAGAATATGCGCTAACCCAGCTTTTAAAAATTGATCTTGGATAGAGTAGGGTAAATTAACTGCTGTTCTCCCCAAAACCATTGAACTAATCAGTTCACCTTCTGGACTTCCCAAACCTTTTTGATGAATATTGATTACCCGATCGCGCAATCGCCAAAATCCCCAATTATTCTTCTGAATTACTGTTATTTCTCGTCCACTAATACCAGCAAAAGCACCATTCCGTTTCAGATAGTTTTTAAAATCAAATTGTCCTGGATTTTTTGGTCTTTGAGGCTGGTAAAGATAACCTCTAACTTCTATTTTTGAACCGGGATAAATTTCTGCTTCTAGAGGGGTGGGAACCGTT
>JAVLCL010000058.1:5743-10913 GCA_031580825.1 Halothece sp. Uz-M2-17 | reverse complement strand
CACCCCTCGCACTGGCGGATGGTCATTTTTTTCAGCATGAGGGGAAACGGGAGAACTATTAAGGTCAAAGGCTTGACACAGAGCATTCACAGCGCGATCGCCGTCGGCTTCTTCAATCACACAGCCCACTTTAACTTCCGAGGTGGAAATCATACGAATATTGACATTGGCTTCAGCAAGGGTGGTAAACATTTTGGCAGCAATCCCTGGGCGACCAATCATACCTGCACCGGTGATGGCAACGGTAGCAATTTTCGGTTTGGTCATGACTTCTGCTTCATTGGGTTGATCCGAGGTGCGAAGAGAGGGCGCGATCGCGCTGGCGACGGCTTCTGCCGTTTTGACCACATCCCGTTGTACTGTAAAGGCAATATCATTGGTATTCCCTTCATGAATAGACTGAATAATTAAATCCACATCCACATCTTGCGTCGCGATTTCCCCAAATAATTTCCCAGCAATTCCGGGTGAGTCGGGAACTCGTAATAATGCAACCTGTCCTTGAGAGGTATCCAGTTGCACACTATCCACTGCTTTCCCAATTTCTAGCCCTGATAAGGAACGGGATTGGGGTAAGGGAGAGATGACTTTAGTTCCGGGTTCATCACTCCAACTGGAACGAACCACCAGTGTTAATCCATAATTCCGCGCAATTTCCACGGCCCGAGGATGGAGTACCTTTGCCCCTAGACTGGCTAATTCCAGCATCTCATCACAGGTGATTTCCGACATGAGCGCAGCTTCGGGAACAATGCGAGGATCAGTGGTTAAAATCCCCGGAACATCCGTATAAATTTCACAAAAATCCGCTTGCAGCGACGCAGCGAGGGCAACGGCTGAAGTGTCTGATCCGCCTCTGCCTAAGGTCGTAATTTCTAAATCTTCACGACTACTAATGCCTTGAAATCCTGCAACAACTACCACTTCCTCTTTGTCTAAATGTCGTTGTACACGATTCGGCTTAATTTCTAAAATACGGGCGCGACTGTGGGCGGTTTCCGTCACGATACCGACTTGCGCCCCTGTTAACGATAAAGCAGGTTGTCCTAACTCTTGGAGTGCCATACTGAGAAGCGCGATCGAAACTTGTTCCCCAGTCGAGAGCAACATATCCATTTCTCGTCTGCTGGGCTGATCAGAAACCTGTTGTGCCAGAGTGACTAAGTCATCTGTGCTTTTCCCCATCGCTGAAACGACTACAACCACCTGCTTTCCTTCCTGCGCTGTTTTATAGACACGCTGCGCTACCTTTTGAATACGCTCCACCGAACCAACGGAGGTTCCGCCAAATTTTTGCACAACTAAGGTCATAACCGATTCCTTCCCCCTTTACCGCTCTCGTTTTGTAGTCTTTAAGGATAGCAGACTCAATTTTATCTTAATGTTTGACAGTCTCACCGCTCTAGAAGCACGGAGTTACTGGTTCAGCAACACCGCTTACCCTCAACAGAAATCCATTCAATGGAAAAGGTTCGGTTTTCCTAACTCGAAGGTCTGGTTGGCAAGACTTGTCAAGATTAATGCGGATTCTTAAGATTTCATTTAGAAATCACTCAAACGCAATAGCAACCAGCATTCTCAGTCATCCCTTTATTTCCCCTACGTTAAGGAGGTTTGTATGTGGATTGCTCAAATTGCCCCCTTGTGGGAAAGAGTCCCCCCTCCCACTTATGGCGGTATTGAATTGGTCGTTGGTTTATTAACGGAAGAATTAGTCCGCCGAGGTCATGAGGTAACACTATTCGCTACGGGAGAGTCTCAAACTTCGGCAAGATTAGGATCGGTTTACCCACAAGCAATGCGACTGGATTCTAAGGTTAACGCCTATGATATTTATAATGCCATTCAATTAGAACGAGTGTATTCAAAGGCGGATCAATTCGATATTATTCACTCTCATGTCGATTACTCTGCTTTTCCCTACGTTCAATTTACCTCTCCTCAGTTTGCTCAAACCCTGCAAAGAAGAGCCATCAAGCGGGTACAAAATTATTTTAGCTGGTCTGGCGTAGCCGGACAACTCAGTGGCATTTATCGTAGCTTACTCGCGACCTCCTTAATGACAGAGACAGTCTTCCCCCAAGCAGGAAGTGAGCAAGCCAATCAATTTGCGTTTGCTTTTTAACCCTTGCCCTGAAAAACATAATCGTTGCCGAGACAGGGAACCCATTCCCTGACTCTCATCGGTGGCTAAACCCGTTGTAATACATTCAAACCATGGGTATCCGTGCCACAAGTATTAAAGAGATTATATTGTTCACTCAGTGCCTTCACCTGAAGCGTTTTCTCAGGTGTTGGTCGCCAAGGGATTGTATTTTTGTAGGCATAATATGTTTCGACCCCATCAATCCCGAGAGCAACTGCTGCTGGAATTAATTCTTGTGCTGGACGACGATATCGTTCGGGATGCGCTAACACCACTAATCCCTCCGCTTCATGAATTGCTTGAATCACGTTTTTGGCTGCTGCTGCACTCCCCCTAGGATGTTCTCCTTGTAAATAAGGAATGATAGCTGAATGTTCGGGATTAAAAGCATATCCTAAAATATGAACTTCAGTATCCATCAGGATGGAAGTAATTTCTACTCCTGTCCACAGTTGTGGAATCGACTCGCAATCTCTATAACTTTGGAGATAGTGATGAGCAATCTCATAGCCTCTGACGGTATGGTGATCCGTAATTGCAAGTCCTTTTAATTGCAAATTTAGAGCTTGATTGATTAACGCTTGGGGTCGAAGTTGTCCATCTGAGCAAATGGTGTGCAGATGGAAGTTATAGTGATGAGGGCAACTATCTGCATTAATCGTTTGCCAGATTGCTTTGAGACTTTGTGTATCTTGCCCTTGTAAGGACGATTGGGATTGACGAGGAAAGTAAGTAGTCGGCATGATAATCTCAGTAATTGGTGCGTTTAATCCAGATGCTGCTTTGATAGAAGTGGGAAAGAAAGCCGATAATTGTTGAGTAATATTACAAATTTCTCCTTTTTAACCTTAACAAATCTTTTTTCTAATTGTTCTCATGGGGGAAAACGGTGACAAAACAGGTATTGATTATTGGTGGAACCGGAAAAATTGGTTATCGAGTTGCTCAAGATATTCAAAAGTATGCTCAAGCCAATGTAACCATAACCGGACGTAAATCTTTTTATAACGAAAATTTTCCTTTTTTACAGTTCGATTTGAACAATCAAGAGCAACTTAAACCGATTATTTCTAAGTTCGATTTAGTGGTTCATTGTGCAGGACCCTTTCATCATCGTGATGGTCGAGTCTTAAAAAACTGCATTGAAGAAGGTATTAATTACATTGACGTGAGTGATCATCGCTCGTTCCATTTTCAGACGACTCAGTCCCATCAAGCTGCCCTGCAAGCGGGAGTGACGGCTGTTTTACATACAGGAGTTTTCCCCGGCATTTCTAACCTCATGGCACGAAAAGGGGTAGAAGCCTTGGATCAAGTTGAATCCATTCATCTGAATTACTTGGTGGGGGGGTCAGGCGGTGCAGGGTTAACGGTTATGCGCACGACATTTTTAGGCATTCAATCTCCTTTTTCCGCTTGGATTAATAGGCAATGGCAAGAAGTGATCCCTTACAGTGAGCCAACCATCATAGAGTTCCCCGAATATGGTCAAGCTAATGTATATTGGTTTGATGTTGCCGAAACTTATACTCTCGCTCAAACGTTTCCTGTAAATACAGTTGTCACGAAATTTGCGTCTATTCCTAATATTTATAACGATTTAACGCGCTTAGTGGCTCATCGTGTTCCTCCAACTGCTTTAAAAAATCCTCTTGTGATTGAGGGGTTATCTCGGATCAGCTTAGGGATGGCAAAATTAACGGATTTTGCAAGTGGAGTTGGGATTGCTGTTGTTGTTGATGTTACGGGTTGGCAGGATAATCAGAAAAAACATCACCAACTCAACTTTTCCCATAATCATACCGCGATCGCTGCAGGCATGGGAGCCGGAAGTATTGCCCAATTATTACTCAACCAAGATTTAATTCAACCTGGAGTCTGGTCAGTGGAACAAGCCGTGACAATCACTCAATTTGAGGCAATGATGGAACAACGAGGGCTTAAAATGAATACAACTGTGACCCCAATTTAATTGAGAGAATGGTAAAAGCAATTATTTTTGATATGGATGGGTTACTGATTGATTCAGAACCCTTTTGGCAACAAGCAGAAATCGAAGTTTTTGCTGATGTGGGATTAAACTTGACTCGGGAACTATGTCGGCAAACGATGGGCTTAAGAATAGATGAAGTCGTCAATTATTGGTATCAGAAATTTCCTTGGCAAACTATTTCTCAAGAAGAAATTGCTCAGCGCATTGTACAACGAGTTGTGGAATTAATTGAAACTCAAGGTGTTCCGAGACAAGGGGTGTATCCTTTATTGAATTTTTTGAGGAATACAACATTGCCTTTAGCCTTAGCGTCTTCTTCTGATTACGTTTTAATTGAAGCAGTGATGAACTGTTTAGATTTACAGAACCAGTTTCAGGTCATTTACTCCGCAACGGATGAAGCCTATGGTAAACCTCATCCTGCGGTTTATTTAACCACGGCTCAAAAATTGGGGGTTACTCCGAGTCATTGTTTAGCTTTAGAAGATTCCTTGAATGGTGTTTTATCAGCCAAAGCAGCAAAAATGAGATGCTATGCTATTCCAGAAGGCCATCCTAATTCTGATCCCAGATTTATCATTGCTGACGAGATCTTTCCCTCCCTTGTTGAGGTCAAAGCGACACTCAATGAGGTATTAACAAACGTATAGAAACACTAAAACTTATTTACAATCAGGGAGAAAAGAGAGAGGGTTTTGTTAAGTTGAACACAAGTTATAGAAATATGTGTTTGAATACTGATGAATAACTCCTCTCAAAGCGATCTCCTCAGTACCATTGCCATTTCTGCAGTGGGGGCGGGAATTGTTACTTCCTTTGCTGTCAGCCAAGGGCAATCTCCCTTCACCGCTCTATTAATTACCGCGATCGCGACCACCTTTGCTGTGATTTGTCGTCGGGCAGGTTTAGTGTAGTTGGAACTTTTCACATTCAATTCCGGTCTTCCAATCTGGACGAGTCACAGGAGTAATGCAATGGCTACACATTCGATTTGGAAAAGAGGAACATCAACTGTACTTTCGGTTTTGTTA